>NZ_CDWTMO010000070.1:0-16803 GCF_977946435.1 Frankia sp. CgKIO3
GCGCGGAAAGGGGATGGGGCCGGGGGCCGTCGGGCTCCGTTCGCTATTGGGTGAGGTGCCGTCCAGGGGGGCGCTGCTGGGTGAGGTGGCGTCCGGGGGGGCGCTGCTGGGCGAGGCGCCTGCCGCGCGGGCGAGCAGGCGGGTACTGGCCAGGTGCAGCAACACGGCCGAGGCGGTGTAGGTGATCCCCGACACCGCGGCCACGATCGGCAGGCGGCCGTCGTGCAGCGCCGCCGCGAGCCCGAGCACGGTCGACAGCGCGACCGGGACCTGGATGGCAAGCACCGTGCGGGCGGCACGGAACCCGAGCAGTACATGGGTGAGCAGGTAATCGACGGACTGCGGGATGGTCGCCAGCACGAGGACCTGGGCGGCCGGGGCGGCGGGGGCGAACCGCGTGCCGTAGACGATGCGGATGGCCGTCGGCGTGACGAGGGTGATCGCACCCGCCACTACGGCGGCGAGGGCGACGGTGGCGATGACCGCGCGGCGCACCACCCGGGCCCGCTGCCGGGGATCGACCAGGGTACGGAGCCGGCTGAACATCACCATGCCGGTTGCCTGGCAGACGGTCGTGCAGGCGCCGGCGAGGGCGACGGCGACGGCGTAGAAGGCCACCTGCTCGGCGGCCAGGAAGGTGGCGACGAGCAGCATGTCCAGCTTGTAGATGACCTGAGCCCCGACGACGGTGCCGTAGGCCCCCAGGGCGGACCGCATGAAACGGCGCCGGGGCAGCAGGCGTCCCGGCCGCGCGAGCGCGGGAAGGCCGCCGAGCACCGCCACGTGGTACCCGAGTGGGGGTAGCAGGGCCGTCACGCCGAGGGCCAGCATCCACGATCCTGGATCGCGGACTCCGCTGCCGGCGAGCGCGGCGAACGCGGCCAGTGTCGCCGCCGCCGGTAGCAGCCGGACGAGCTGGAACTCGCCGGTCATCCGACCGCGGCGCTGCGCGAGCCCGGCGGCGTTGGAGGCGGCCACGGCCGCGGCGGTGAAGCAGGTCGCGCCCAGCACGGCGACGGTGTCCCAGGCGGGTCCCCGCCCGGCTCCCGCGCCGCCCGAACGGCCCGGGCCCACAGTGATCAGCGCCGGCACCACGGTGAACAGCACCGCGGCGAGCAGCGCCGACGCGACGGTCTGGGTGAGCAGCGGGCCGAGCAGCGCGCGGTCCTCACCGTCATCGGTGACCAGCGTCTGGGAGACACCCAGGGCGAACACCATCGCGAGCATGCCCGCCCAGGTCTGCAGCGCGACGAACTCGCCGCGGGCCACTGGCCCCAGGGTGCGGGCGGCCAGGACGCCGGTCGCGGTCCCGACGACCAGCGTGCCCGCGTTGCCGGTGAGTACGGCGACGGTGGAGCGGGGAAGCCGGCTCGCGAGCGGGCCGGTCATGACGGCCCGGCGATTCGGCTGACGGCTCTGGTCATCCGCGCCGAGCGGTGTCGCGCACATGGGCAACGGCGCGCAGGAAGCCGTCCACTGACGCGGCGAGCTCGATGTCGCCGATCACCTTCTCCGACTCCTGGGCCATCCTGGCCAGGACGTCGGGGCGCGCGCGCAGCTCCCCGAGGATCCGTGCGAGCGCGTCCACATCGCCGGCCGGGTGAACCCGGCCGTTGCGGCCGGGACGGACATCGTCGGTCGGGCCGGTGGAGCCCACCCGGTCGCTGACCACCACCGGCAGGCCGCAGAGCACCGCCTCCTTGACCGCCAGCGGGTGCGGGTCCCGCTCGGCGGGGTGCAGGTAGAGGTCGCTGGCCGCGTACAGGCGGGGGAGCCGTTCCTGGTCGGCGAATCCGACCATCCGCAACGCGCCGCCGAGCTCGGCGGCCACCGCGTCGAGAGCGGGGCGCAACACTCCGTCCCCAGCCATGATCACGATGATTTCCCGGTCGACCGGACCCCGGGGGGCGCGGGTGAGGACGCGCAGCGCGTCCGCGATGTCGAGGGGGCGCTTCCGAGAGATCATCTTTCCGGCGAACAGGGCGACAAGGGCGTCCGGGGCGATACCCAGCTCGGCGCGAATCGCCGTTCGATGCTTCTCCCGATGAGCCAGTACGGCCCGCAGCACCGTCTCATCGGTGGGATACGGCGTGCGGAACATGCGGGTGGCGGGGACTCCATAGTGGGCCAGGTACGCCTCGTTGTTGTCGCCGATCGTGAGGAATGCACTCACTGAACGCATCAGGTGGGGCAGCGTGAGCCGTTTGACGGCGCGGACGGCGGGGGTTCGCTGGCCGAGGAGTTCGCTGTCACTGATCATGAGGGCGGGTACGCCCCGTCGCCGGCACCAGGCGAGCGCCGCGAGGGAATGGGCGTACCGGTATCCGTAGACGAGCACGCAGGCGGGGCGCAGCCGGTCCAGGGCCGCCCAGGTCCGGGTAACCATCTGCCGGCTGGCGTCGGGCTGCCGCCAGCCCGGGCGCAGCGGCAGGTCCGCGATGAACTCGTGGTGATAACCGGTGACGATGTCCGATTTCCACTGCACGTCGAGGCCGAAATCCGCGTCGAAGTAGCGTTCCAGGCCCGATCGGGACAGGAAGAGCACCCGAAGATCCACCTCGTGTTCGGTCAACGCCCGGTACAGCGGCGCGAAATGCTGAATCGCGTGCGATACGACGACTGCCACCGTCGTCGACCTGTGGACGGAGGTCATGAGCCGGCTGTTCCTCCTCGCAATGACCGCTGATCGGACCGGGTGGGCCGTGCGCCAGTACGAATCGATCCGACTCTGTCACTCAAAGTATTAATCGAGCAACTGTTTGTAGATGCGTGTCGCGTGTCGCGGGCCGTAGGCCGCGGATCGCGGGTGCCGGGGTGCCGGGAACCGGTGGGGCCCGGGTGGCGGTGGGTGGCGGTTGCGGCGTCATCGGGTGGAGACACGCGGGTCCCCCGCCGTGGTAGTCCTCCTTCTATCACTGTCAGTGATAGAAGGAGGACTGTCTGAGGGGCGCGCAGTGTCGTTGTCGACCGATAGCGGAACGTGACGCCCATGACCCGGCTTTCCTTACTCACGGGTGGTGGTTGGAGTGACCAGGCGGGTCGTCGTCGCCGGCGGGGCCGGCTTCCTTGGAAGCCATCTCTGTGACCGCCTGCTGGCTCGGGGCGCCGAGGTGATCTGCGTCGACAACTTCCTCACCGGCCGGCCGGACAACATCGACCATCTTCGGAGGCATGGCGGGTTCCGCTTGCTGCGGCGGGACGTGACCGAGCCGATCGACGTCACTGGTCCGGTCGACGCCGTGCTGAACTTCGCCTCCCCCGCGTCCCCGGTGGACTATCGGGCCCTGCCCTTGGAGACCCTGTCGGTCGGTGCGTCGGGTACCGCGAACCTGCTGGATCTGGCATATCGCAAGAACGCCCGGTTCCTCTTGGCCTCCACCTCGGAGGTCTATGGCGACCCCCGGGTCCACCCCCAGCCGGAGGAGTACTGGGGCCACGTCAATCCGATCGGTCCGAGGAGCATGTACGACGAGGCCAAGCGCTTCGCTGAGGCGTTGACCGCCGCCCACCGCGCCACCCACGGCACGTCCACCGGGATCATCCGGATCTTCAACACCTATGGGCCGAGGATGCGCGCCGACGACGGGCGCGCCATCCCGACCTTCATTGCGCAGGCCCTGCGTGGCCAGGCCGTCACCGTTGCGGGCGAGGGTCGCCAGACTCGGTCGCTGTGCTACGTCGACGATCTGGTGGAGGGGATCGTGCGCATGCTGGACAGCGACCTTCCTGGTCCGGTGAATCTCGGCAGCCCCCAGGAGATGACGATCATTGATGCGGCGCGGCTCGTCGTGGAGGTGTGCGGGGCTGACGTCCCGATCACCTTCGTTCCGCGGCCGCAGGACGATCCCACCGTGCGCTGCCCCGACATCACGCTGGCGCGGGAGGCGCTCGGGTGGCGACCCCTGGTGGACGTACGGGACGGGCTTGCCCGCACCGTGGCCTGGTTCCACGGACGTGTCGAGCGGCCGCGGTCCCCGTGGGTGGTGCCCTGTCAGGAGCCACCGGCGGGCTCGGACGTGCTTGGCGGTGACCGCGACGGGTTCACCGTGCGGAGTGGCGGACCGGGGGGTGGCGGACCGGGGCTGGCGGTCAAGGTGGGCGAGGGCGACGCGGCGGATTCGTGACCTCAATCCATTGCTCTTTGTAAGAGGTCGGCTACTTTAAGCATGTGACCCGGGATGGCTCTGGAAACCTCGCGACGATCCCCGGGCGTCGTGCCGGTCCGCTGCGCTGGCGGCTGGCGGGACGTCTGGCCGCGGTCCTTCCCGACCTGCGCGGTCGTGGCTGGCTGACCCGATGGGTACAGGGCTCTGCGAACGCCTACAGCGGTCCCCGCTATCGGCCACCGGCGCTCGCGCCGGTGTTCGACGCGGTTCTGCGCCCCGGTGACTGTTGCTATGACGTCGCTGCTGGCCTTGGGCTCTACACCCTGTGGGCGGCCGGGGTGGTGGGAGCGGCCGGCGAGGTGCATGCCTTCGAGGAAGCACCGCGCACCGGGGCGACGCTCGCGGCCCTGGTCGAGCGCAACCGGCTCTCGGGTGTCCACCTGTCTACCGCCGCGGTGGGCGCTACTGCCGCGGTGGGCGCCGTGCCCATCCCGGGCGCGACGACCATCACCCTCGATGCCTACGCTGCGCGGCACCGACCGCCTGACCTGGTCAGGATCGGTGGTGAGGCCGAGGGCCTCGACGTGCTGCGCGGCGCCGGTGAGCTCCTACGGGCGCATCGGCCGGCTCTCCTGCTGGCGATGCCGCCCCGCCTCGCCCGCCGCGGCGGAGACCGTCCCGGCGAGAACGGCCACCGCGGCGAACGGGATCGGCGGGCTGCCGGGGACCATCCCGGTGAGCTGGTCTCGCTGCTGGCCGCCGCCGGCTACCGGATCCTCAATCTGAGCCGGCGCGGGCTGACCGGGCAGGGCGTCTTCTCGCCGAACGTGCTCGCGCTCCACGACGGCTGGGAGCGTTTCGAACAGGTCGCCGTCACCCTGCGGCGCACGCCGCTGCCCCGCGACCAGACGGCGTGAGGTTCGGGCATGCCTGATCTTCTCTGCTGGCGGGCTCTCTGCTGGCGGACGTCCCGGGCCGTCTGCCCGCTCGCGGGATGTCCGCGGCGCCACTCGGGCACGCCTACCGGCGACGCCTCGCCGATCCCCTCGGGTGCGCCGTAGTGATCGCCCCGGCCGTGCCGGGTGGGAGGGTTGCCTACGCCGCCCGCCGCCCGCCGCTGCTGTGGCTGATGATCGTGATGGTCAGCGTGGCGCCGTGGTTCGTCGAGGCGTTCCGGATGCCGTCCGAGTCCGACCGGGTGGTCCTGCGCTCGGTGGCGTTCACGTTCGAATGCCTCGCTGCGCTGCTCCTGGTCGGTGCGCGAGCGGGACGTGGTTACGGGCTGGGCTTGTTCCGTCTCGGCCCCTGGTACCTGCTGTGGACCGGGATGTCGTTCGGACTGGTGTCACTGGTCTGGCGCACCCCCCAGCTGGACACCCCGCAGATCCATCTCGACGGCGTGCTGCGGGCACTCGCATTGGCGAGCCTCGCCCTGCCGCTGTGGACCTGCGGATACCTGCTCGGCCCGGGCCGGATGGTGACGCGCGCGGCCACCCGGTTTGCCGCCGCGGCGGCGCCCGGGACCGGTACCCGGCTGCGTGGCCGGAACGTGCCGTGGATCCTGTGCGGGATCTCGGTGGCGGCCAGGGTCCTGCAGATCCTCCTGGGCCAGTATGCCTACCTGGGCGACGCGTCCCAGAAGGTCTCCGAGGCGAGTGCCTACGCCCAGCCGCTCACCCTGCTCGGCGGCCTCGGGATGTCCGCCCTCCTCATCGCCGCCGTCGATCTGGCCCGGGGCGGGGGGCGTCGGCGGGCCTTCGTCGCCCTGCTGTCCATCGAGATCCTCTTCGCCGTCGCCAGCGGGATGAAGGGGGTGTTCGCGACCAGCGTGTGGGGGGTGCTGATCGCGTTCTCCGTCGCCAGCGGCCGGCTTCCAATGCGGTGGATCGCCGCGGCCGCCGCCGTCTTCGTCCTCGTGCTGATTCCCTACAACGCCTCCTACCGGGCCCAGGTACGCAGCCAGAGCCACACCCTGGACGCCCAGTCGGCGGTGTCCATGGCGCCGACCGTGCTGGGCCAGACGCTGTCCGGGGACGCCCCCGCGGGGGAAGGCCCCGCGGAGTCACCGCTGGAGTACCTGACCTCGCGGATGCGGGGCATCGACAGTCTGGCCATCGTCGTCCAGCTGTCTCCCGACATCGTTCCCTACCGGGACATCAACGAGCTGTTCCTGGCTCCCGTCCTGACCGCCGTGCCCCGGGCGGTCTGGCCCGACAAACCGATCAGGGCCACCGGCTACGAGTTCAAACAGCAGTACCTCTCGGGGAACGCCCGGATCTACTCCGCGGCCGCCGTCTCCCCCCAGACCGACCTCTATCTGCATGGGGGCCTGCTTCCCCTGCTGGTCGGCATGGCACTGCTGGGCGCCGGTTTCCGGCTGATCGACGAGGCGTGGGACCCGGCGAAGGATTTGCGCTACATCGTGATCTTCGTTCCGCTCTTCCTCCAACTGGTCAACTCCGAGAGCAGCGTGGGGGACCTCCTCGCGGCGTTGCCCATCCAGCTGGCCGTGCTGTTCCTGACGGCACGTTTCGCCTACGGCGGTGCCCGGCCCGCAACGAAGGGAAAAAATCCTACTCATGGACGCCAGTGATGTTCTTTACCGAACCAAGATCTCGATCGCCGGTGTCCTGACGTCCCCGGCGGTGGGGACAGTCATCGCGGCGGCCACCCGCAACCGGGTCCCCAACCACGGGCTGCGTTTCGACGTGGCTGACCGCGACTTCACCCCGCAGGCGCGGGCGGCGCTGTTCTGGCGGCTGTACGAAGGGGCCGAGATTCGGATGATCCGCCGTCATCTCACGACCTCGGGCACCGTCGTGGAACTCGGTGCGAGTCTGGGCATCACCAGCGCGCATATCGCCTCGCGGCTGGCCCCCGGCTCGCGGCTGGTGTGCGTGGAGGCAAACCCTCACCTCATCGAGGGCCTCACGCGACGCCTGGCCGCGTACGCCGGGCACATCACCCTGGACGTGGAGAACAGGGCGATCATGCAGGCCGTGGGCCCGGTGGCGTTCGCCCTCGTCGGGAACAACCTCGGTTCCCGGTTGTGGGACGACGCGTCGCGGCGGACCGTCACCATTCCGGCGGCCACGCTTCGGGACCTGCTGGTACGCAGGAGGATCGCGGAATTCGACCTCGTCAGCGACATCGAGGGTGCGGAGGCGTCGTTTCTGTTGGGGGATCCGGGTGCGCTGGACCGGTGCCGTCGAGCGGTGTTCGAGATGCACGACACGACCTTCGAGGGACGGCCCGTCACCGCGGCGGACCTGCTCGACGCCGCGCGTGGACTGGGCTTCCAGGTGGTCGATCGCCACGGGGTGGTGGTCACGCTCAGCCGGGACGGGTGAGCTCCCCCGTGCCGGCCGCCTTCTCCCGCCGGTCGGTTCCCCCCGCGGGGTCCGGTGGACCGATCGGCCGGTCCCGGGCCGGGCGAGGACGCGGGACGGAGCGGGCCTCGCGCGTCCACGTACTCCACCGGGACGCCTGGGGTTCCCCGGGCAGGGTCTGGTCGATGTCGGGGATGCGGGCGAGACCGTCCACGACGCCGCGCAGGCCGCAGTGGACGCGGACGATTCCGCGCCGGCGCACCAGCTCGGACACGGCGACCCGGGGCAGCACCGCCAGGAGCAGCCAGGCGGTCACCAGCGCCACCTGCCGCGGGCGGCCGTGGAGGCGGGCGAACCACAGCCGGTTGCGTACCGTGTAGTAGGTGTAGCCGTTGCTGGGTACCGTCCCACCACCGGTGTGCCAGGCCTGGGCCGGACTGACGAGGACACGCCACCCGGCCGCCTGAGCGCGGTGGCAGAGATCCACGTCCTCGTAGTACAGGAAGTACCGAACGGCCATCGGCACCTGCCGATGACACTCGGCCTTGATAAAGGTGATCGCGCCGGTGACCCACGGCACGTCATCGGCGTGGTCCGTGGGGGTCCGGCGGGCGCGCGGCACGGTGAAGACGCGGGTGAGTCCGGCGAAGCCCGGATGCAGACCGTCGGCGTTGACCAGAGTGGGTCCGACGATGCCCACGTCCGGGCGGGACAGCAGTTCCAGACAGGCGTCGACGGTGGCCGGCACGAGCTGGACGTCATTGTTGAGCAGGAGATAGCAGTCGGTGGCCGGATAGGCGTCACACGCGTGCCGGAAGCCGCCGCCGAAACCGAGGTTGCCGGGGGGGACGAGCCAAGCCGTCTCCTCCCCGAGGCCGTCGGGCCGTCCTCGCAGATCGTTCGCCACCACGACGACCTCGCTGATCCGAGGTATCGCCGCCAGTTGCGCGGCCAGATCCATCGTCGGCGCGGTCGGCCCCCAGTGGACGATGACCGCCGTGGTCCTCATGCGCGCACCAGGGGCTCGGGAACCTGCCCGGACGCGGGTCGCGCGGTGGCGGGCGGGACGTCCGGCACGGCCAACGTGGACCAGGGTGCCGCCGTCAGGAATCGCCGAGCCGGCGGCGGAACCTCCGCGTCGACGATGCGGTACCCGTGCCCGCGCAGCAGGTCGCCGACGGCCTCGGCGTTGCGTCCGGTGACCTCGCAGATCACGGTCGGGCGGATGTCGCCCAGAAGCCGGTGCCCACCGCTGAGGACCGCGTGCTCGGCCCCCTCCACGTCGATTTTCACGACGTCCGGTGCCGGGAAATGGGAGAGCAGGCCGTCCAGGGTAAAGGTCGGCACGAGCTGCGCCGCGCGGGTGCCGCCGGTCTGGCTGCTGCCGAATCCGTCCAGATGGCTGGTCGCGCGGTTGCGACTCGCGATGTGGAACGTGCTGATCCCCGGGGCCGCGCCGACCGCGGCGGGCAGGATCTTCACCGTGGCACGGCCATCGGTGGCCGATGATCCGCCGCGGCGTGGTGACCGTGTCTGCGACCGGCGCAACATCCCGACCAGCCAGGTGTCGGGCTCGACCGCGACGACCGTGCCGGACGACGTCGCGGCGGACGCGGCGGCGAAGGCGAACAGTCCCACGTTCGCGCCGATGTCCCAGACCACGTGGCCGGGGCGCACGACCTCGCCGACCAGGTCGGTCAGGACCGGATCGACGGCGGCGAGACTGGGGCGCAGATACTTCAGACCCGCCTCGGAAGAGACGTAGATGCGCGTCGCCTGGAAGGGCGGCGGCAGGCGGCGGGCCACCACCAGATGGTGGGTGAGCCGTTCCGCGAAAGGGCGTAGGGCGGACAGGGTCGGCACGGTGTTCTCCTGTCGGGCAGTTTGTTCGGTTTCGTGGTGATGCGGTGTGACCGGGGTGGGTCCGGTCCGGGTGTGCGTCAGAGGCGGGCGGGCGACGATTCCGTGTCGCCGGAGCGCAAGTCGCCGGAGTGCAGGTTGCCGGAGCGGACCTCGTGGACGACCGTGGTGCGTACCGCGACAGGCAGCTCGGTATCGATCACGTACGCGGCGGTGTACGCCGGCACCGTACGGCTCCATCCGACCGCCCGGCGGGTGGAGCGCACCACCCACCGCCCCGGTCCGCCGGCCCGCAGGACCAGCCGCCCCTGGGACGTGCTCACCGTGAGCGCCTCCGTGGCCCCGCTCCGGGTGGCCGCGTTCCGGCTGGTCCCGCTCGAAGTGGTCCCGCTCGAAGCGGTACTGGTTTGCCTGGTATCGACCGCCGCGGCGGTGACGGACACCCCGGGGGCGAAGTGGAACAGCACCTCGACGTGGTGGCGGCCCTCCCCGGTGATCCGATCGTCGACGGACAACCCACTCGGGTCGAGTAGCCACGTCCGCCAGTGCACGGGTCGCCCCGGAAGGTGGCGGTAGCCATCATGGCCGGCGGCCAACGTCGCCACGTTCTCGTGGTGGCGCATCGTGACAAGAGTGGGACGGGCCCGGCGGCCCGCCCGGAACGCGCCCCAGACCTCGGTCGAGTCGGCGTGATCGACGATGACGGTCGAGTGGGCGGCGGTACCACGTTCGGCGTCCCGGTCCGGTCCGGGGGCGTAGGTCGAGGTCCCGGTATCCACCAGGAGCGGCCGGCCGTCGTGCCAGAGCAGAAACGCGAGGGTGTCGGCGTGGGCGTGGGCCGGAAGGTCCTCGGGACAGGGCAGGCCCACGTCGGCGAGCAGATGCCACGGTCCCGCCGTCAGCACGGCGAGACCGCTGTCGACTAGCAGAAGGCCGCCGGTCTGGTCAGATGCGGGCGTCCGCGGACGGTGCGCGGTCCCCACGGTCAGCTGCGGCGTCGAGGTCGGCATCTCGGCCGGGCGCGGTGCCGGGATTGGGATCGGACCCGGACCCTGGACGGAGATCGGCGTCGATCTCACCGGAGCCGGGAGAAGCAGCCGCAGGGCCTCGGCGGGCACCGCGAATCCGTCGTTGAGCGTGGGAACCATACCATCCGGTCCGAGCACGGCCGTCAGCCAGGCCCGCATCCTGCCGGCCGCGTCGAGCAGTGCGCCGGGCACCGCGTGGCCCGCCGCGGTGAGCAGCCCGGCGACGTCGTCGAGGTCGGCCAGCACCTGACAGTGATAGGTGGGGGAGCGTTCGTAGTGTCCACCGTCGCTGAGGACCTGCCGATCGAGCTCGCGCAGCAGCGCGTCGACCCATCGTCGGCGGCCGCGGGCGTCGTCATCGGCGACCGCCAGCCCGATCAGTGCCTTGTAGTTCTTCAGCAGGTGGTTCCCGCCGACGTCGGTCTCCAGATGAGTGCGCAGGAAGGACCGGCAGACGCCGAGGTCGGCGAGGACCGCCATCTCGGCGGGCGTTCCCCGAGCGAGCCGGGGCCACAAGGCACACAGCGTCCAGGCCCGGAGCGACACGACATAGGGCGACCAGGCAACCGGATCGCCTAGGGCCACCGAGGTCCGCCAGGCCAGATACAGCCGGGCGAACATCGCCGGCCCCTGGACAGCCTCGGTGGTGAATGCCCATGCCCAGCCCCAGTAGTGCAGATGGTAGCGCCACAGCAGCGGAGCGTCGGCCTGCCTCCAGTCCCATCGGGCGGGGGCCGCGGCGGCGCCGGTCCCCGTGGGGGTGCCGGTCGCGGGGGTGCTGGAGTCCGGGGGGCATAGATCGCGGGAGTGGCTGAGCAGGGTGAGGCGGCCCGCGACGATCTCGTCGAACATCGGCCGAGCCGGCGGGCATCTGCCGTCGAACGGCAGGAACCCGATCGGCCAGGATTCCGCTGGCGGCCTGCCGCGCAGCAGCATCTCGCCCAGGCCCGGGTGGCGGCTCAGGATGGCCCGTTGCCCGCGCAGCCGGACACGGGCGCCGAGCTGGACCGGTCGCAGCCCCGCGGTGGTGCGCAGGTAGCGACCGAGCGGAACCGACGCGGTCACCGGTGAACAGACCGGGTCAGTGCGCCGATCGTGAGCTCGTACCAGGCGTAGTAGAGACAAAACAGCAGCCCTTGCCGCCCGTCCCGCCATCCGCTCCGCAGCAGGTACATGTAGCAGAAGAGGACCGCCGGCTTGGCCGGAACCAGCGGGAAGATCACGTCCCTCGCGATGGTCCGCGTGAGCGGTCGGGTTGACCCGGTGGGCCGGCGCACCTCCTCGCGGACCCGCGCCAACCGCTCCCGGGCAGCGGGCTGCGTCACGCGGCGCGCCGCCTCCAGCTCGGCGTAGCGCACGTGCTTGCGCAGCCAGGCGGCGAGTCCTTTGTGGTCCTCGTCGATCAGGTCGGCGGACAGCCGTCCGACCTCACCGGTGACCACGGCCCGTTCGCTGTAGGTGACGGCGTCGTCGAAGTACGCCACCCGCCGATCGAGCAGCCGCGCCTGCCAGCTGTTCGCATACCACCCGCAGTGCGCGATCCAGCGGCCTTCGAACACCAGCCGGCGTCGTTGGCTGTAGGCTGCGCAGTCCGCCGTCCCCAGCCGGGCGGCGATCTCGGCGGCGAGCGCGGTGGACACCCATTCGTCGCTGTCGAGGAAGTACACCCAGTCGTGGGCGATCCCCGGCTGGGTCATCGCCCACTGCCGCTGGCCGGCGAACCCACGCCAAGGCTCGTGCCAGACAGTTGCACCGATGGCGCGGGCCAGATCCGCGGTGCCGTCGGTGGAACCCGAGTCCACGACGACGACCTGTCGACACCAACCGACGGACCTGATCGCCCGGACGATGTTCGGTGCCTCGTTGTGGGCGAGGATGATTGCGGTGAGGGGAACCGATCCCGGCGCCGGCTGTGGCTGTGCCGATCCGGCGGGGGAGGGACCGGCGGCACCGGCTGGGCCGGTGGTGTCATAGGGGGTCGGCCAGTTCGCTCGGCGTGGGGTTCGCGTCGCTGCCGGTTCTGGTGCTGCCGGTTCTGGCGTTACCGGTTCTGGTGCTGCCGTTGGTGCCGCTGGTGCCGCGGGGAACGATGGGCCCTGGCGCGGCGGGATTCGGTGGGTCTGCGTCGTCATGGTGAGCTCTCTCCTGCATCGAGCAACCAGTCGAAGTAACGCGTCGGATCGAAGGGGTTTCCCGTCTCGGGCCGTGGCGTGAACGTGAGTGCCGTGCGCAGCGCCACGGCGAGGTCATCCGCCGACTCCCGGGAGTACGGCACCAGAACCGAGCCGGCCACCTCGCGGTTGTGCGAGGTGTCGCGGGCGATGACGGGTATCCCGGCGAGCCGTGCCTCGGCGAGCGGGTAGCCGAAGGACTCCATCGTCGTCGGCTGCAGCAACGCGCCGGCATCGCGTTGGTGGGCCCGCAGTTCGGCCGGCGTCAGCCGGCCCACGAACCGCAGCGTCCGACAGTGGGACAAGCCGTGTTCGTGGGCCTCGCGATCGGTCGCGGTGACCATGATCGCGAGGTGGGCTCCGATCTCCTCCTGAAGCCGGGTCGCGGCGGCATCGACCATGCGGAGCAGGCGCCCCATCGGTTTGAACGGCGCGAACAACACGGGACACAGAAACCGGCCCGGTGTACGGGCCCGGGGAGGGGTCGGATCGGGGGACAGCGGATGGGGCCGGACCACCAGCCTGGCGGACAGGCTCGGAAGCATGGTTAGAACCCGGTCCGCCATTGTGGTCGTCGGTACGACGACCACGTCCGCACGACGGGCGAACAGCCGCACGAGACGTGCTGTCCGGGCCATGCCGTCGGGCAGGCCGCCGGGTAGCCGTCGGGCCTCCTCCGCCGGCAGGAAGTGCAGCACGTTGCGCAGCAGGACCCATCGTTCGCCGCGGGTCGCGAGGAAGCCGACGTTGTTGAGGGCGATCGCGCGCGCGTACCGCCCAGGCCGCTCCCGGCGGGCGAGCCAGCCCGGTCCGATCCGGCGATCTCGGCCGACCAGGTGGACCTGCAGGCCCGGCCGAAGGCTCAGGTAACCGTCCAGTTCGGTCAGGAACCGCAACGCCCCGCCCATCCGGGCACCGGCACAGTCGACCAGGGTCGGGCGGGTGCTGGACATCGGCCTCACGCCGAGACACCCCGCGGTGCGGGGTCGTCGACGAAACCGGGCTCGGATGACGGGCGGCTGCCGGGTACCGGCACCGGGCGACCGTCGGGCTCGGCGGGCCTGCGGATGGCCCGGGTCGTCGATCGGGTCCGGCGGGCGTAGAGGTAACCCGACGCCGCGTCGCCCAGATGGGCAGTCGGCACCAGGTCGTTACCGAGCAGAGTGACCTCGAAGCCGTGCCGGACCAGCAGGTCGTCGAGCGTACGGGGATCGCCGAACCCGGTGTGCACCTCCATCACGATCCGACCAACCGCGTCCAGCCATCCGGGCTCGTCGAACAGGGCGAACTCGGAGCCTTCGATGTCCAGCTTGACGAGGTCGACCTGGTCGACCCCGCCGGCCTCGAACACCTCTGCCATGGTGAGGACGTCGACGTCTCCGTCCCAGTGCGTCGCGTTCCGGCGGGCCCGCGGATCGGCGAACACGCCGGCGGTCGGACCGACCAGGGCGTGGAGCAGTTGGATGTGGTTCGACACACCGTTGCCGGCGGCATGGTTGACGAAGGCGGGGGCGAACCCGCGCTGCGCCTCGACGGCAATCACATCGGCGCCCGCTCGCGCCGCGAGCACCGAGAACAGGCCCTGGTTCGCGCCGAGGTCGACGACGACCTCGCCGGCCGCCGGCGCGTACCCGGGGAGGGCGTGGTAGACGCCGCGGCAGTACATCTCGCGCGCGCCGCCGAACGCGGTGCCGGGCAACATGACCGTCACCCCGGGCAGCGGCCGGTAGGTGTGGCCGCCGGCGGCCATTGCCCGGTCAGCGGCATTCAGGTTGCCCGCCCGGCGGATGGTCGGAGCATGCCGGGCCACGGCGGCACCAAAGCGCAGCGCCGTCGGGGGACCAGCCACCCTGGCGATCCGTTGGAGGTCCTGGAACAGTTGGGTGGCCTGGTCGATCCGGAACATCCGGGTCTCCGTTCGGTCGGGAGAGCGGCTGGGGGTCACCCGATCGGGTGATGAGGCGGCCTGCGCCGCGATGCCGGCCGCGAATGGCCGCGGACGATGGTCCAGGTCGCGGCGGGCCGCGTCGATCGAGAACGCCTTGTCCTCGGTGAGCCGGGCGATCTGTTCGGCCTTCAACCTTGGCGAGGACACCCGCCGTTCGTAGGCGCGGGTCACGGCGATAACGGGGCGGACCGGCACGGGCACGCAGATCACCCGTCGGCCGACGGTGGCGCCGGCCGTGGTCACGACCTGCCGGAACGTCAATGCCTCCGGCCCGGCGACGTCATAGGCGCGTCCGATCGCCGCCGCGGTCGTCGCTGCGCGCAGCACGGTGCGGGCCAGGTCCTCGACGTGCACCGGCTGCTGCAGATGATGCCCCCCGCCGGGGACCGGCAGCACCGGAACGCGCCGGAGCAGCGCCAGCAGCCGGGCCATGTTCCGGTCGTCGGGACCCCCGTAGATCATCGTCGGCCGGATGATCGTCCAGTCCAGCCCGCTCGCCGCGATGGTCCCCTCGGCCGCTACCCGGATCCGCTTCGAGGGTGGATCGAGCGTAGTGAAGATCCCGGTGGTGGAAAGGAAGACGGCCCGGTGAATGCCGGCCGCACGGGCGGCGGTCACGATCGTCTCCGCATGGCCGAACCCGAGTGAGGCGATGTTGACCAGCGCCTCGCAGTTCGCCTCGCGGAATGCCGGGAGCAGCGTCGCCGGATCGTCGAGGTCACCGCGCACAGTCCCCGCGCCGCGTCGGCGCAGCTTTGTCGCCGCCGCGTCGCTGCGCGCCAGCCCGACGACCCGGTGTCCGTCCGCGAGCGCCCGGTCGACCACCCGGCTTCCGAGGAAACCGGTGCCACCGGTGACGAGGAACCTCATGCGACCACGTCCGGTGCAGGTGCAGGTACCTGCACCGGTACCGGTGGGGAAAGGGTCGTCGGTGGGGGCGGCGTCGGGAACGGTGCGTTGCCGAACAGTAGCGTCTGGTACCGGCGGGCCAGGTCGTCGCGATCGTAGTGGGCCTCGACGTGGGCCCGCCCGCTGCGGGCCATCCGCGCCCGGCGGTCCGGGTCCGCCGCCAGGGCCAGGATCGCCTCCGCCAGCGCGGCCGGGTCCTCGGGGGGCACGACCATCTGCCCGGCGGCAAGGAGGATCCGGGCTGCCTCGCCGCGGACCGCCCCGATCACCGGGCGGCCCGCGGCGAGGAACTCGAACATCTTCGACGGGATGAACGTGTCGAACATCGGCACGTCCCGCAGCGGGACGACGCAGATGTCGGCGGCCGCGACGACGGCGGGCACCTCCTCGCGGGCAACCCCGTCGCGCAGCACCGTGTTGGCTAGTCCCAGGCGCTCGACGTGCCCGACGAGCCTGCGTTTCTCGGCCCCCTCACCGACGAAGGCGAACCGGATCGGCCGGCCGGTCACCCGGGCGGCCGCGTCGGCGATCGAGGTCAGCCCGTGCGAGATGCCGTGGGCGCCGAGGTAGAGCACGAGGGTGTCGCCGTCGGTGGCGCTCAGCCGGGCCCGGATGTCGGCCGAGGCCACGGTCGTCGGGTGGAACCGGCGGAGGTCCACGCCGTTGGGAATCACGTGCACCTTGTGCGGCGCGATGCCTCGCCGCACGATGTCTTCCCGGAACCCCTCCGTCACCGTGACAACGGCGTCGGCGGCCCGGTAGGCGGCGAGTTCGAGGCGTTCGAGAATGCCGAGGACCCGCCGGTCGGTGAGGACGCCGAGGTGCTCGAAGATGGCCGGCCACAGGTCGCGGACCTCCACGACCAGCCGGGCGCCTCGCAGCCTGGCGAGCAGGCAGGCCGAGCCGAGGGGAAAGAAGGTCGGCGAGGACACCACCACCACGTCGGCTGGGCCGGCGGGCCGGCCGCCGAGCAGGACGCTGGTGACCATGAACGACAGATGGCCGAGGGTCTTGCGGGTGATCCCCTCGTTGGGAGTGGCATAGAGCCAGGTGCGCACGACGCGGTACCCGTCGACCCGCTCGGTCCGCAGCCAGGCGCCGCGATAGGCGGCAGGGATTTTGCCCGTCGGGTGGTTCGGCATGCCGGTGAGTACGGTGACGTCGAGCCCGTTCGCCGCCCACGCGCGTGCCGTCTCCGACAACCGGGACTGGGGAGCTCCGGTCTCCGGGGGGAAGTAGTGCGTCACCAGCAGGACGCGCGACCGGGCAGGAGAGGGGACCACCGACCTCGACCTCCAGTCGCCCTTGACATCCTTCACCATGAGTAATGCATTGTATGCTGTGCGTGACTAAACGTGGGCGATGTCGTACCGCGTGTGTCGCGCTTCGTATCGACCTCGTTGTCATCCGTCGTCGTCGGCCGCCTGGCGGTCGCGGGGGGGGGGGGGGGGG
>NZ_CDWTMO010000070.1:16828-19400 GCF_977946435.1 Frankia sp. CgKIO3
GGGGGGGGGGGGGTACGAGCCGATCAGTGGCTTCGACCGGCATCCCCCAGTGGCCGGGTCCCGTCGGTCCGGTCTGTCCTGTCCGGGTTCGCCAGCCGGCGTTGCGACGGGATCGCCGCTCCGGAGGACGGGGCCGCCGCGACGCAGTCCCGTCTCGCCGCGACGCGCTGTGGAGCGTTCAGGTACCCGAGGAGCACCAGCCCGGCTGCCGTGTCGGCGAGCAGGCGAACGGGCAGTGGTCCGTCCGCGGCGAATCCCAAGGCGGCGAGGACCGCCGTCAGGACGCCAACCAGCCCGGTCACCCGGGTGTGTGACCACCCGGCGGTGGTGAGTCGTTGGTAGGCATGGGTGCGGTGGGGCAGGTACCATTGTTCCTTCGCCCGCACCCGGCGTAGCAGGGTCCAGGCAGTGTCGGCCAGATACAGCGCCGTCGGCGCCACGGCGGTCTCCACCGGTATTCCCGCCAGGACCGCTTGCACCGCCAGGACCGCGATCGCGGCTCCCAGCGAATAGCTGCCCACGTCCCCGAGGAAGATGTGGGCCCGCGGAAAGTTGAACGGGCCGAAACCGAGCGCCGCGGCCGCCGTGAGAGCACCGCCGATCGTGATCGCGTCCACGTGGTGGACGGCTCCGAGCACCGTGAACGCCGCCCCGGCCAGGACCGCCGTCGTCACCGAGATGCCGTTGATGCCGTCCATGAAGTTGAAGACGTTGACAAATGCGGTGATCCAGATCGGCGCGATGATCGTGACGAGCAGGACGGTTGTGCCGCTCGGAACCGGGTCGTCGAGCACCGCCCCGAGCACCGTCGTCACCGCGACGACGACGGCCGCGGTGACGTGCAGGGCCAGTCGGCGCAGCGGGGTGATGCCGCTGAGGTCCTCGACGAGTCCGATCAGGCCGAACGGGGCGATGCCGATGGTCAACGACAGCAGGTCGCGGGCGTCGCCGTACCCAGGGATGCACACCGCCAGGCCGATGCCCGCGAACAGCCCGAGGACGACTGCGATACCGCCGCCACGCGGGGTCGGGACCTGGTGCGAGGACCGCGCAGTGACCTCGTCGATCGCCGCCATCCGGCGCATGCCGACGATGACGATCGGGGTCGCCGCAAGGGTGACGATGCACGCGGCGGCCGACGCTTCGAGCATGCCGTTCCTCCGGGTCTGACACTTCGGATGGGCGAGGCCGATGTTCATCGCTGAATGTAATGCATCAACTACACTGCGCAGCATGATGCGAGCGTGGGCGCCCCCGACGCCCTCACTTCCCCCGGTCGTACCGAAGACTCGGGCCGACACGCCGGTACGAGCCGACACGCCGGTACGGGTCCGCGAGTGGGTGCGAGTCCGCCTGCCGGCGCCGACCGTCGGCCGGTGCGGCGGCGCCCCAGTGACGCGGTGAAGCAGGTGGTGTGGTGAAGCAGGTGGTGCAGGCGGCGTCCGGCGGGGCGGTGCGCGTCGTCGACGTTCCCGTGCCGGTCATCGGTCCGACCGAGGTGCTGGTGGCGACCGTTGCGACGATCGTGTCCGCCGGCACGGAACGTGCCGTTACCACGCTCGCCCGCTCTGGGCTGCTGACCAAGGCGCGGGCCCGTCCGGACCTTGTCCGCAAGGTCGCGGAGAAGGCGAGGACCGACGGTCTCATCCCGGCCGCGCGTTCGGTCCGGGATCGGCTCGGCGCCGACGTCCCCCTCGGCTACAGCGGATGTGGTCGCGTCGTCGAGGTGGGCTCCGCGGTCGACCGCATCCGCCCCGGTGACCTCGTCGCCACGGGTGGGGCCGGGCGCGCCAACCACGCCGAGTTCCAGGCCGTTCCCGGGCTGCTCTGCGCCCGGGTTCCGGACGGGGTCGACCCGGGGGCGGCGGCGTTCGCCACGATCGGCTCCATCGCCCTGCACGGGCTGCGCCTGGCGGAGGTGGGCCCCGGGGCGAAGGTGGTGGTCGTCGGGCTGGGGCTGGTCGGTCAGCTCGCCGCCCGACTCGCGCTCGCCAGCGGATGTGACGTCGCCGGCATCGATCTTGCCGATCTGCCGTTGGTCACCGCCGGGGCGAGCGGTGTCCGTGCGCTGCGGGAGTCCGGCGAGGCCACCACCGCCGCGGTCCGCGCCTGGAGCCGGGGCCGTGGTGCCGACGCGGTCCTCATCTGCGCCGCTGGTCGCTCGGCGGAACCGGTCATGCGGGCCACCGCGTTGGCCCGGGACCGGGCGCAGCTGGTCGTGGTGGGTGACGTCGGACTGGGCCTGCTGCGCGCGCCGTTCTACGACAAGGAGCTGACGCTGCGCTTCGCCCGCTCCTACGGGCCGGGGCGGTACGAGCGTGGCTACGAGGACTGGGGGGTTGACTACCCGGCCGGGCAGGTCCGCTGGACCGAGGGACGCAACCAGGAGGCCGTGCTCGACCTGCTCGCGGCCGGCCGGCTGCAAGTTGATGATCTCGTCACCCACGCTTTTCCGATCGGCGCGGCGCCGCGGGCCTACGAGATCGTCGCCACCCGTAGCGAGCCGTACCTGGGGATCCGTTTCGACTACCCGGCGTCGGCCGCCCCCGAACAGGCCGCCCCCGAACAGGCC
>NZ_CDWTMO010000071.1:0-5217 GCF_977946435.1 Frankia sp. CgKIO3
AGATCAAATGATTAACTTATTTAATGACGACCCCTAACCTCGTCCTGCTGGCTCATTGTCGGTCGGCGGTGCCGGGCGCGAGAGAGCCATGGGTCCCCCTTTTTCGGTCGGATCGGACCGAGGCGGCCACGGCGAACCATCCGGCTGATGGCGTTCTTTGCCGCCACCCTGCCATCAGCAAGATTGGTGCGGAATATGTCCTTTTGTGCAGTCCTGTCGTTTTTATCGAGAAGAGGGCATCGAGAAAGGGACGCTGTCAGCAGAATGACAACGGCCATGATCTGTCAGGTCGCCCGCGAGGACTGTCCTCAACGCCGGGCGGTAGTCCTCGACACCGAACGGGTAGGGAGACCGACGGGCCGGCCGCGAGCGGCGGCGCTCCAGTGATGCCGCGGAGTGCGGGCCGCGTCGGAGCAGGTGCGGGCGCCGGTCGACGAGGACAGGAATCCCGGTGGTGTGAACGCCCGACGTCACGGCCGTGCCGGGCGCCGAGGAGCCGCGGATGCACGAGCTGGCGATCATCCAGAACGTCGTGGACACGATCGTGGAACGGATCGGGGCGGCGCGGGCCACGGCGGTTCACCTGGTCATCGGGCAGGTGTCCGGCGTCGTGCCCGGCTCCGTCCGGTTCTGTTTCGACCTGGTGGCAGCGGGCACGCCGGTCGAAGGCGCTCGCCTGGAGATCGACGAACCGCCGGGCCGTGCCCGTTGCCGGCGGTGCGGCGCCACGTTCGAGGCCGACGACCTCCTGCTCCTGGTGCTCTGCCCGTGCGGCAGCGCCGACGTCGAGGTGGTCGGTGGCGACGAGCTGATGATCGAGGCGGTCGAGGTGACACCCGTGCCGAGCAGCGGAGGTGATGTGGGATGTGTGGAACCTGCGGGTGTGACGACGCCGCGCCGCCGCCCCGACTAACCTCCCTCACCTCCGTCGACCCTGTTGGCCCGGTCGGCCCGGTCCTCGTCAGTCCCGGCCCGGCGCATGACGGCCACGCGCATGACGGGGGGACCTCGTCGCGCACCGTGGTCGTCGAGGAGCGGGTGCTGGCCAGGAACGACATGCTCGCCGAGGCGAACCGCCGCCGCCTGCTCGCTCGTGACGTGCTGGCGATCAACCTGATGAGCTCGCCGGGATCGGGCAAGACGACGCTGCTGGAGCGGACCGTCCGCGAGTTCGGCGTGAGCGTGCCGATCGCGGTGGTTGAAGGTGATCAGGAAAGCATCCGGGACGCCGAGCGCATCCGGTCCACGGGGGCTCCCGTCGTCCAGATCAACACTGGTCGTGGCTGCCATCTCGATGCGGCCATGATCGACTGTGCGCTGCGTGAACTCGAACCATCCGAGGGTTCGATGGTGTTCATCGAGAACGTCGGCAATCTGGTCTGCCCGGCGCTGTTCGACCTGGGCGAGCGAGCCCGGGTGGTGCTGATGTCCGTCACCGAGGGCGAGGACAAGCCGACCAAGTATCCGCACATGTTCGCGGCTGCCGATCTCGTCCTGCTCACCAAGTGCGACCTGCTGCCCTACCTCGACGTCGACGTCGCGCGGTACGAGGCGCAGGTTCACCGGATCAATCCCCGGGTCGACGTGCTGCGCGTCTGCGCGGCCCCGGGATCGGGGTCGGGCCTGAGGCTGGGGCCCGGCCTGGGCCAGTGGTACGCCTGGCTGCGCGCCGAGCGAGGTGCCGGCCACCGCCCGCGGTCGAGCGGGCCGTCTCACGGTGTTTGAGGCCGCGACACCCGGGCAACCCGTCGAAGAATAGCTACGAGCGCTCTCGTGACTACATATAGTCATAATACGTAATTATGTGTAGTTACAGTACGGTGGGCATCGTCCCCAGGGGTGGTGCCACGGCTCCGCCGAAGGGGGACCGTCATGCTGCTCGCGGGTTCGTCCTGTCCTGGGCACCGCTCGCCATGATGACGACACCCGGTGCGCCGACCACCCTTCACGTGGACGTGGGGGCCGGCATCGGTGCTGACGAGGCCGGTGGGAGCTGTCCAGCCGGTTTCGCGTCGGCCCGTGCAGTGGCTGACGCGGTGCTGCACGAGGGCTACCTGCTCTATCCGTATCGCCGCTCCTCGGGCAAGAACCGGATGCGGTGGCAGTTCGGGGTGCTCGCGCCGCGGCGTTGGGTCGAGGCGGGTGGGCCGGTCCCACGGACCGTCGCCGGATCGACGGATGCGTGGTGCCAGCAGACTGACTGTCTTCTTGAGCTCTGTCTTCTTGAGCTGTCCCCGACCGCCTCGGTCGTCGTCCGGCTGCGCTTTCTGCAGCTCCAGCGCCGTTCGGTCGAGGTCAGAGGAGCCGACGGCGCGTTCGGTGAGGTCGACGCGCTGAAGGCGGACGGTACTGCTCGGCTGAGTTTCGACGAGGCGGTGCCGCGCGAGGTCGGTCTCACTCTCGACCTGGCCGACCTGGCCGACCCGGCTGTGCGGGGCCGGTCGGCGGAACAGGCTGATCGTGGAGAGTCGTTCAGCCTGAGCCTGCCCGGTGGCATGGAGATTGAGCCGTTGGACGATCGCGGCAACCTGGCGGGCCGCGACGTTGGGCGCGGCGGTGCGGGTCGGGTGGTTCGCCGGCGGTGGCCGGTCTCGGCGACGGTCCGGGTGTCCGTGACGCGGGCCGCGGCTCCCTTCCGGCTGTACCGGCTGCGCCTGGCCGTCGAGAACACGGTGGCGGACGTCCCCGTCGGCGCCGCGCGACCGATGGCGCTGCGCCGATCGATGATCGCGACACACAGCCTCCTGGGTGTGCGCGGGGGACGGTTCCTCTCGCTGCTCGATCCGCCGACCTGGGCCGCCGGGGCGACACGGGGGTGCGAGAACATCCACACCTTTCCCGTTCTCGCCGGTGCCGACGGAGCGCCGGATGTGATGCTGTCCTCGCCGATTATCCTGTACGATCATCCCCGGAGCGCCCCCGAGAGCCCGGGTGACCTCTTCGACGCCACCGAGATCGATGAAATCCTCTCGCTGCGCACGTTGGCTCTGACCGACGACGAGAAACACGAGGCCCGGGCGACCGATCGCCGCGCCGCGGAGATCATCGACCGGGTCGACGGCATCCCGCAGGACACCCTCGCCCGCCTGCATGGTGCCGTCCGGTCGCTGCGACCGGTTCCGTCGTCCGGGGCCGCACCGGCCGGCGCACCGGCCGGCGTACCGGTTGCCGCACCGGTCGCCGCCGCGACCACGCGATGGTGGGAGCCGGAGGCGGACCGGTCGGTCCGTCCGGACAGCGACAGTGTTTCCCTGGACGGCGTGATGATCGCCAAGGGCAGTCGGGTCCGGCTGCATCCCCGTGGCCGTGAAAGTGGCCGTGGAAGCGACGCGCACGACATGTTTTTCATGGGGCGAGAGGCCCGGGTTCAGGCCGTCTTTCTGGACGTCGACGGCGCCTGGCACGTCGCGGTGTCCCTGGACGACGACCCGGCCGCCGATCTGCACCGGTGGTACGGCCGTCATTACTACTTCGCACCCGAGGAGCTGGCACCGCTCACCGACGGACCGGGTGCGTCATGAGCGGGCCGGCGCCCACCCGCGCGGGTCCGTCTGCGGGTCCGTCTGCGGGTCCGTCCGCGGGCCCACCGCGCGTCCTCGTGGCCGGGATCGGCAACGTGTTCCTCGGCGACGACGGATTCGGGGTGGAGGTCGTGCGCCGCATCGACCCGGCGGACCTGCCGGCCGGGGTGGACGTCGTCGACTACGGGATCCGCGGCGTGCATCTCGCCTATGAGCTCCTCGACGGCCGGTACGACGTGGTGATCCTCGTCGACGCGGTCTCGTCGACCGATCCACCGGGGACTCTCACGGTGCTCCGGCCCGAACTTGACGGGGCCGGCGTGGACGACATCCCCGTCGACGAGATCCCCGTCATGGACGCCCATGGCATGTCTCCCGACGTGGTCCTGCGGTTGCTGCGGGGCCTCGGTGGCGATGTCGGCCGAGTGCTGGTCGTCGGCTGCCGACCCGCCGTCGTCGAGGAGCGGATGGGACTGTCCCGCGCCGCGGGGATGGCCGTCGACGACGCGGTGCGGCTCATCGCGCAGATCATCCGAGACCCCGGCCCGTGCCAGCATCCGCCAGTAGGAGGGAGAGGCCAAGATGACGGCCACGAACCCGCAGTCCGTGACTCCGCAGCCCGGGAGCCCGCGACGCGGCGGTTTCGACGAGGTGCACATCCTCTGGATCTCCGAGGGGATGAGCTGCGACGGCGACACGGTGTCGGTGACCGCGGCCTCCCAGCCGGCGATCGAGGATGTCGTCACCGGGCTCGTGCCGGGATTGCCGACGGTCCATCTGCACAACAAGGTGCTGTCGCCGACCGTCGGCGGGGAGGAGTTCCTGGCCCCGTACCGAGCCGCGGCCCGCGGTGACATCGAGCCGTTCATCCTCGTCATCGAGGGCTCGATCCCGAACGAGAACATCCACGGCGACGGGTACTGGACGTCGTTCGGGAACGATCCGGACACCGGCCAGCCGCTGACCCTGAACTGGTGGATCGACCGGCTGGCCCCCAGGGCGTGGGCGGTCGTCGCGATCGGCACCTGCGCCGCGTACGGCGGGATCCACGCGATGGCCGGCAACCCGACCGGGTCGATGGGCCTTGCCGACTACCTGGGCCATGACTTCACCTCCGCCGGCAACCTGCCGATCGTCAACGTCCCCGGCTGCCCGGTCCAACCGGACGACTTCATGGAGACGCTGACCTGGGTGCTTTACCACGCGGCGGGCGCGGCACCACCGCCACCGCTGGACGACCAGCTCCGACCCCAGTGGATTTTCGGCCGGACCGTGCACGAGGGCTGTGACCGGGCGGGCTACTACGAGCAGGCCGATTTCGCGAAGGACTACAACTCGCCGAAGTGCCAGGTGAAGATCGGCTGTTGGGGTCCGGTGGTGAACTGCAACGTGCCCAAGCGCGGATGGATGGGCGGGCTGGGCGGCTGCCCGAACGTGGGCGGCATCTGCATCGCCTGCACGATTCCGGGATTCCCGGACAAGTTCATGCCGTTCATGGACATGCCGCCGGGAGCGAGCCTGTCCTCGCTCGCGATCAAACCTTACGGGTCGTTTATCCGCAGGCTGCGTGGCATCACCAATGCGACGGCGAACACCGAGCCGAAGTGGCGGCACAACCGGGAGATGCTGACCACCGGCTACGACCCGCGTTACCGCTCCTAGGACCGGGCCTAGGAATTCGGAATGAAATAACTTG
>NZ_CDWTMO010000071.1:5242-19355 GCF_977946435.1 Frankia sp. CgKIO3
GGGCCCAGCGATGCCGAAGGGATTGTGCGATGACGACGGCCAGGCAGTCGAGAACCAGGGAGAAGCCCGCCCAGATCGTGGAGATGGCGTGGGACCCGATCACGCGCATCATCGGCAATCTCGGGATCTACACGAAGATCGATTTTGCCAATCGGCGGGTCACCGAGTGTCACAGCACCTCGTCGCTGTTCCGCGGTTATTCGGTGTTCATGAAGGGCAAGGACCCGCGGGACGCGGGTTTCATCACCAGCCGCATCTGCGGCATCTGCGGCATCTGCGGGGACAACCACACCACCTGCTCGGTCTACGCCCAGAACATGGCGTACGGCATCGCGAACCCGCCGATGGCGGAATGGATCATTAATCTCGGAGAGGCCGCCGAGTACCTGTTCGACCACACGATCTTCCAGGACAACCTGGTATTCGTGGACTTCTGCGAGGCGATGGTCAAGCAGACCAACCCCGGCGTGCTGGCCCGGGCAGAGGCCACTGCCGCACCGAACGCGGCCGTGCACGGCATGCGGACTATCGCTGACATCATGCGCTCGTTCAACCCGTTCGAGGGAGAGATCTACCGGGAGGCCCTCAAGGTCAGCCGGATCACCCGCGAGATGTTCTGCCTGATGGAGGGCAGGCACGTGCACCCCTCCACGCTGTATCCGGGTGGGGTCGGCACGATGCCGGAACCGACGGTGTTCACCGACTACCTCAGCCGGCTGATGGAGATCCTCGATTTCGTCAAGAAGGCCGTCGCGCTGAACGACGACCTGTTCGACTTCTGGTACGAGGCGCTGCCCGGTTACGAGGAGGTCGGCCGCCGCCGGGTGTTGCTGGGCTGCTGGGGCGCGTTCCAGGATCCGAACGTCGTGGACTACCGGTACGAGAACATGACCACCTGGGGCCGGGCGATGCACGTGACACCCGGGATCTTCGTCGATGGCGATCTGCTGACCACCGACCTGGTGGAGATCAATCTGGGTATCCGGATCCTGCTGGGCAGTTCCTTCTACCAGGACTGGGTGAACGAGGAGCCGTTCGTCACCCGGGATCCGCTCGGAAATCCGGTCGACATGCGCCATCCGTGGAACCAGACGACGCTGCCGGTGCCGCAGAAGCGGAACTTCGGGGAGAAGTACAGCTGGGTGATGAGCCCGCGGTGGCTCGACGCCCGCAGCGGCGAGCATCTCGCCCTGGATAACGGGGGAGGGCCCTTCGCCCGGCTTTACACCACGGCACTCGCCGGACTGGTGAACACCCCCTACGTCACCGCGACCGGGGCGCGGTGAACATCTCGCTGCCGCGCAGCCGCACGCTGCCCGCTGTCGACCTGCAGTGGAAGCCGCCGGCCTGGTCGAACGCGATCGAGCGGGACCGGGCCCGCGTCTACTTCGTCGCCTACACGGCGGCGATGGCGCTGTACTTCCTCGAGCAGGGCATGGATCGGGTGCGCTCGGGTGACACTCGGGTGTTCTGCGACTTCGACGTGCCGGACGAGACGATCGGCTGCGGTTTCCACGAGGCGGTGCGCGGCGTGCTGTCGCACCACATGGTGGTGCGCGACGGCAAGATCGCCAATTATCACCCCTACCCGCCGACGCCGTGGAACGGCAGCCCCCGCGACTTCTTCGGGACCCCGGGCCCCTACGAGGACGCGGTCCAGAACATGCCGATCTTCGAGGAGAACGGTCCGGAGGGGTTCAAGGGCGTCGACGTTATGCGGACGGTGCGCAGCTTCGACCCCTGCCTGCCCTGCGGGGTGCACATGTATCTCGGTCGGGACCGCACTCTGCGCACGGTGCACTCGCCGATGTTCGGGGCCAGCCATGGTTGATCCGGACGGCGCGGGTGGGCACCGGCTCGACGATCTCGCCGTGCGGGGCCGGCTCGCCCACCTCGACGAGGTGCTGGCGCAGGTGGAGCGCATTCCGGGGCCGAGTGGCGAGCTGGCGATCGATGCGGTGGCGACACTCGCGGCGGTGTACGGCGAGGCGCTGGCCCGAGCCGTCGGATACGCGTCGGGGGCCCCGGAGGTGCTCGCCGCGTTCACCGGCGACGAGCTGCTCGACCATCTGCTCGTCCTGCACGACGTCCATCCCGAGCCGGTCGGGGCCCGGGTCGCGCGGGCGATCGAACAGCTTCGGCCCGGGATCCGGGACCGGGGTGGGGAAATCGAGCTGAGTGGGATCGAACGGGGGGTGGCCGAGGTCCGGCTGACCCTCGGCGGGTGTGGCTCGACCTCGGCGGGGATCACCGAGGCGGTTCGCCAGGCCGTGCTCGCCGTCGCGCCGGAGCTGTCCGACGTCCGGCGCCTGCCCGCGCCGGGCGCACCCGAGCGGACCGCCTTCGTTCCCCTCGACACCGTGCTCGCCCGGCCCGTCGCTGACGGGGTGGGCCCATGACGTCCCCGATATCCCCGCGACGTCCCCGACGTCCCCGATATCCCCGACGGCCGACGGCGCGTTGCGGCGGCTCGTGCGCGCCGCGACCGGCCGCGCCGGCGCGGCCGAGGCCCGCTGCGACATGTGCCGGACCGCCGTGCCGGCGGAGCATCGGCACATCCTCGACGAACAACGCGACGAGCTGCTCTGCGCCTGCCAGGCGTGCGCGCTGCTGTTCGACCGGGAGGCTGCCGGGCGTGGGCACTTCCGGCTTGTTCCCCGGCGACGGCTGCGGCTTCCCGCACTCGACGCGGACGAGCTGGGTACCCCGGTGGGGCTGGCGTTCTTCGTCGTCGGGACCGACGGCTCGGTCAGCGCCCGCTATCCCAGCCCGATGGGCGCCACCCGCTGGGACGTCGAGCCCGGCACGTGGCGCAGCATCGTGCGGCGCTGCCCGGCGCTGGGTGACCTGACACCGCTGGTCGAGGCACTGCTGACGAACACCGTCCACGGCCGCCACGAGCACTGGATCGTTCCCGTCGACGACTGTCACCGGCTCGTGGCGGTCATCCGGCGGGAGTGGAGGGGCCTGTCCGGAGGCAGGCGCGTGCGGCCGGCGATCGACGGGTTCTTCGCCGATCTCGGCCGCCGGCCCGCAAGCCCGGTGCGGGCCGGGGTCCGGGAGCCCGTTGCGCCCGCACGGCCGGTCCATCTCACGGGCCAGGGCCGCGCGGGCCCCGCGGGGCGGGGCTGAGAGGAAAGAGAGGGAGGGGAGGACGAGATGGCCGAGATCCGAGTCGGTAAGCCCGACGTCGCGCCGGACGCCACCGCTCACGTCAAGGGGGTAGCGCAGGGCAACGCGACCGGTTCGTACCGATGGCAGGCGGGGCACCACGCCGATGGCAGCGCCGACGCACGGCGCTCCACCGGCGTCCGGCCGAAGAGGCGCAATCCCGTCGCACCGAGGAGCATGCCCAACCTGCCGCCGGGGTAGCGCCCAGCGGGCGGCGCACCACCCGAAGCCCGCGGATACCCATGAGAAAGCGGTACCGAGGAGGTGGAGCATGAGTAGTCGCAAGCTGGTGCTGGCGACCGTCGGCGTGGCCGGTGCCGTCGGCCTGTTCTGGAGGGAGTATCCGGCCCTCGTCCGATACATCAGGATCGAGAAGATGTGATGGCGGACGGCACGGCGGGCCGCATGACCCGGCCGGCGCTCTCGGTGGGCGGGGCCGGTGAACCGAGTCGGGAGGCCGGCCCGGGCGGCCGGGCCCGGCGACGGTTCGTCGTCCAGGGGCTGGTCCAGGGGGTCGGCTTCCGGCCGTTCGTCCACGCCGCCGCGACGGAGCTGGCTCTGACCGGCTGGGTGCGCAACGACACCGGCGGCGTGGTCACGGAGGTCGAGGGAACCCCCGGCGCGGTCGAGGACTTCGCCCGCCGGCTTCGCTGCGACGTGCCGCCGCTGGCCATGGTCGAGCGGGTCGTGACCACGGAGCTTCCGCCCTGTGGCGGATCCGGCTTCGCGATCGCCCGGTCCCGGCCGGCCGCGGGCGGGCGTACGGCGGCGGCCCCCGACGTGGCGACATGTCCGGACTGCCTGCGGGAACTGGCCGACCCCGCAGACCGGCGCTACCGGCATCCGTTCATCACGTGCACCAACTGCGGACCCAGGTTCACGATCATCACCGACCTTCCCTACGACCGGCCGGCAACGACGATGGCCCGGTTCGCCATATGCCCCGTGTGTGAGCGGGAGTACTCCGATCCGGCCGACCGGCGTTTCCATGCCCAGCCGATCGCCTGCCCGGCGTGCGGACCGCGCCTGGAGTTCGTGTCGCCGTCGGGCGCGCCGCGGACCGGCGAGGACGCGCTCGCTGCGGCGCGGCGGCTGCTCGCCGACGGTGGCGTCCTGGCGGTGAAGGGGGTGGGCGGCTACCACATCGCCTGCGTCGCCACCGACCCGACGGCGGTGACGACCCTGCGACGCCGCAAACGGCGCGGCGGCAAGCCGTTCGCCGTCATGGTCCACGACCTGGCTGCGGCCCGGGGCCTGGCGCATGTCGACGAGCCGGAGGCGGCCCTGCTCACCGACCCCGCTCGGCCCATCGTGCTGGTGCGCCGTCGCCGCGACGGCCGTCCCGCGCTCGCCGACTCCGTTGCCCCGGACAACCCCGATCTCGGTCTGCTGCTGCCCTACACGCCGGTGCACCATCTGCTGCTCGGCCTGCCAGGCGAGCCCGGGCCCGTCCATCGAACCGTCGGCACCGCCGGATGGCCGCCGTTGGTGATGACCTCCGGGAACCTCGGCGGCGAGCCGATCGCGGCCGGCGACGCCGACGCTCTGCGCCGGCTCGCCCCGCTCGTCGATGGCTGGCTGCGCCACGACCGTCCGATCCGGGTGCCCTGCGACGACTCCGTTGTCCGGGTGGTCGACAGTGCCCCGTCGCCGGTACGCCGCTCGCGTGGCTACGCGCCGCTGCCGTTCGAGGTGCCCCCGACGCTGGCCGTCGGAGCCGACCTCAAGAACACCTGCGGCCTGGGCTCGGGCCGGTCGGCCTGGCTCAGCGGGCACATCGGGGACATGGACGACCTGGCCACCATGCGCGCCCTCGATGCCGCCGAGCGGCACCTCGAGCACCTAACCGGCGTCACCCCCCGCCAGCTCGTCACCGACGCGCACCCGGGCTACCGGTCGCGCCAGTGGGCGGTGCGGCACGCCGCCGGCCGACCGGTACGGACCGTGCAGCACCACCATGCCCATGTGGCCGCGCTGATGGCCGAGCACGGCCTCGACGGCACCCGGCCGGTGATGGGATTCGCCTTTGACGGGACCGGCTACGGCCCCGACCGGGCCGTGTGGGGCGGCGAAGCGCTGATCGCCGACTACCACGGGTTCCGGCGCTTCGCCCACCTGGGCTATGTGCCGCTTGCCGGTGGGGACGCCGCGGTTCGGCGGCCCTGCCGGATGGCGCTTGCCCATCTGCACGCCGCCGGAGTCCGCTGGGATCCCATCCTGCCGCCGGTCGTCGCCTGCCCGCAGCCGGAGCGGCGGGCGCTGACCCACCAGCTGGCCAGCGGGCTGGGCTGCGTGCCGACCTCCAGCATGGGGCGGCTCTTCAACGCGGTCAGCTCGCTGCTCGGCATCCGTCACGAGGTCGACTTCGAGGCGCAGGCGGCGATCGAGCTGGAGGCCCGGGCGCGGGCCGCGACCGGCGGCGGCGCGGACGACCGCGAACGCCACGCGTTCGCCTTGCGCGGGCAGGGGCCGGGCAGGCCGCTGATTATCGACCCGGCGCCGGTCATCCGGGCGATGGTGAGGGATCTGTCGGCCGGGCTCGCCGTGGAGACCGCCGCGGCCCGTTTCCATACAGCCGTCGTGGCGATGATCGTGGACCTCGCCCGGCGAGTACGCGTAGAGGTGGGCCTTGACCTGGTCGGACTCACCGGCGGGGTCTTCCAGAACGCCGTTCTGGCGACGGCTGCATCCAGGGCACTGCGTGCAGGGGGCTTCACGGTGCTGCGGCATGCGCGGGTACCTCCGAATGACGGGGGGATCGCTCTCGGTCAGCTGCTCGTCGCCGCAGCGCGGGAAAAGGGGTGAGGAACAGGTGTGTCTAGCGGTTCCAGGACGGGTGGTGGGGATCGAGGAACGCCACGGGGCCCGGATGGCCGAGGTCGATTTCGGAGGTGTGCGCAAGGACGCCTGTCTGCAGTACCTGCCCGAGATCACGGTCGGCGAGTACGTGATCGTGCATGTGGGGTTCGCGATCCAACGGCTGGACGAACGGTCGGCGTTGGCGTCGCTGGCCACCTTCGCGCGGATGGGACTCCTGACCGAGGAGTTGGGTGACGGTGCGGACGGTGTGAGTGCCACGGCCCGCGGGGCCGGCGAGGAGGAGGGGATGACGCGGTGAGGTATCTGGAGGAGTTCCGGGATCCGGAGCTGGCCGGTCGGCTGCTGGAACAGATCCACGCGACGACGACCCGCCCATGGTCGATCATGGAGGTCTGCGGTGGGCAGACCCACTCGCTCATCCGGCACGGTATCGATCAGCTTCTGCCCGAGGGCATCGAGATGATCCACGGTCCCGGTTGCCCGGTGTGCGTGACCCCGCTCGAGATCATCGACAGGGCTCTGGAGATCGCCGCGCGGCCGGGCGTCATCTTCTGCTCCTTCGGCGACATGCTGCGGGTACCGGGGAGCGATCGGGACCTTTTCCGGGTGAAGAGCGCGGGTGCCGACGTCCGGGTGGTCTACTCCCCGCTGGACGCCCTGACGATCGCCCAGCGCAACCCCGATCGGGAGGTCGTGTTCTTCGGGATCGGATTCGAGACCACTGCGCCGGCCAACGCGATGACGGTTTTCCAGGCGAAACGGCTCGGCTTGGGCAACTTCTCCCTGCTGGTGTCGCATGCGCTGGTACCGCCGGCGATCGCTGCGATCATGGAGTTGCCGAGCTGCCGCGTCCAGGGGTTCCTGGCCGCTGGTCACGTCTGCAGCGTGATGGGCACCGGCGAGTACCCAGCTCTGGCGCGGCGTTACGGCGTGCCGATCGTGGTCACCGGCTTCGAACCACTCGACCTCCTCGAGGGCATCCGGCGCACCGTGGTGCAGCTGGAGGCCGGCCGACACGAGGTGGAGAACGCCTATCCCCGGGCGGTTCCGGCCGCCGGCAACCCGGCCGCCATCGCGATGCTGCGGGACGTTTTCGAGGTGGCCGACCGGGCCTGGCGGGGCATCGGTGTCATCCCGGGCAGCGGCTGGCGCCTGTCGCCGGCCTACCGCGACTTCGACGCGGAGCTGCGGTTCGCCGTGGCGGATGTCCACACGGCCGAGTCTTCGGCGTGCCGATCGGGCGAGGTGCTCCAAGGCCTGATCAAGCCGCATGAGTGCGTGGCCTTCGGACGGCAGTGCACGCCGCGGACCCCGCTCGGCGCGACCATGGTGTCCTCCGAAGGGGCCTGTGCCGCCTACTACCTCTACCGCCGGATGAGCACCTCTCCGGCGGTTGCGCAGGCCTCGCCGGAAGCGGGACGTGCGCTGGAGGTGGGACATGGTGGATGAGGCCGTGACGGCGGTGGATCCGGCCGCGTGGACCTGTCCTGTGCCGTTGGTGGAGTGCCCCACGATCGTGATGGGGCATGGCGGCGGGGGCGCGATGTCGGCCGAGCTCGTCGAGCACCTCTTCCTGCCGGCCTTCGGAGTCGCCGGCGCGGGCGGTCCGGAGGACCTGGGGGATGCGGCCGTGGTCACCGTCGACGGCGCACGGGTGTCGTTCACCACCGACTCCTACGTCGTTCGACCGTTGTTCTTCCCCGGCGGCTCGATCGACGATCTCGCGGTCAACGGAACTGTCAACGACCTGGCGATGTCCGGCGCCGAACCCCGATACCTCTCGACCGCGTTCATCCTGGAAGAGGGCACCGAACTGACCGATCTTGGCCGGGTGGCGGATGCGCTCGGAGCGGCGGCCCGTGCCGCGGGCGTCCGGCTGGTAACCGGTGACACCAAGGTCGTCGATGCCGGTCACGGTGACGGGGTCTACGTCAACACGGCGGGGATCGGCCTGGTTCCCGACGGCGTCGACATCCGGCCCGCTCGGGCCCGGCCGGGCGACGTCGTCCTGGTCAGCGGCGAGATCGGGCTGCACGGGATCGCCGTGCTCAGCTGCCGGGAGGGCCTGGAATTTGCCACGGCGGTCCGCAGTGACACCGCTCCGTTGCACGGACTGGTCGGCGCTATGCTGCGCACCGGTGCGGACGTGCACGCCCTGCGGGACCCGACGCGCGGAGGACTGGCCGCGACACTCAACGAGATCGCGCGGACCGCGCGGGTGGGAATCGTCATCACCGAACGGCATGTTCCCGTTCCCGAGCCGGTCCTCGACGCCTGCAGCATTCTCGGGCTGGACCCCTTCTACATTGCCAACGAGGGCAAGCTCGTGGCGATGGTCGCGCCGCGGGGCGCCGATCGGGTGCTTGAGGCGATGCGCGCGTGCCCACTCGGCCGAAACGCGGCCGTGATAGGTATGGTGACCGCGGAACACCCGGGAATGGTGGTCGCGAGGACCGGTCTCGGCGCGAGCCGCGTGGTGGACCTCCCGGTCGGCGAGCAACTTCCCCGAATCTGCTGAATCCCTGAGCTGTTTTCGAGTTGAGGGCGGACCCGTGCATTCTGGTCCGCGCCTCTGTCGCTGAATTCGACGAGATCCTCGGGCAGGTGGAATGGTGACGTGCATGCCTGTCAGTCTCTCGGTGGCGGGCCGGGGCTCAGGGAGTGACTGACCGGCGCGCCGCGGGCGTCCGGCGGAATGCGGCGAGGACGTCCTCCCGACGTTCGGAGACAGGCGTCGGCGGCTCGGGATGGCGACAATCATGGTCAGGTGGCCGGGGACGATGTGGACGTGAACATGGTTGTAAGCGTAGCCCCCTCGCCCGGCAGTATCGAACACATGTTCGTTCCTGTGATCGCGGATCCGTCTTGGGGGTGTGGTCGTAATCGCGAAAGGATGACCCATCGTTCCGCGTTGAACGTTGGTCTCAACCGAGGTAGCGTGGGTGGGCATTGGCGCGGTTGTTTCCGTCGAGGGTGAGGGTGGATGCGTCGGGCTTGCGGTCGGTTGGGGCTGTGGGGGTATGCTTCACTCTCGAGCCGTCCGGCTCGCCACGTGGCGGTTGAGTGGGCGAAGTGGCGGTGGATAATCGTATGGTCTTTCGGGTGTTGTTGAGGTGAGTCATGAGTACAGGTAAGGTTCTTCGCTTCGACCATGTTCGGGGTTACGGTTTCATAGCTCCCAGTGACGGAGGAGACGATATTTTCCTACATGCCAATGATCTTCTTATTGAGAAGAATCTCGTCGTCCCCGGGGCCGTCATGGAGTTCGAGATCGAGGAGGGCGAGCGTGGGCTGAAGGCCAGTTCGGCCCGCATCCTCAGGTCCACACCTGCGGCTTCGGGCCTGGCCGCTCCGGCGCCGACGAGGGGAACCGTCCACGCGGACGATTCCGACGCTCTCTGTGACGTCCTGCCGGTCGGGGAGTTCACCCAGGAAATCACCGAACTGTTGCTCCGGATCGACCCGACCCTGACGGGGACGCAGATAGTTCGGGTCAGAAGCGAGCTGATGGGCGTGGCCGAGAAGTACGGTTGGATCGAGAACTGACGCGTATCCGGGCGCCTTTCCCGTGTCCGGCCGTCTCTTGCCCGGACGTGGGAGGCCTCAGGGCCTCGGGGGCGGGAGGATCTGGATCGCGCGGGCGGTCCGGCGGAGCCGGGCAGGCGCCGTCGTTCGGCGTCCCGCGCGGCGGCGGTTCTTCCCGCCGGGGGGGGGGGAACCTACAGCTCGACGAAGCCGGACACGCAGGTGATCGTTTCGCCGCCGATCCAGACCGTGCCGTCCGCATCAGCGGAGATGTGCACCCGTCCGGTCCGGTGGAGCAGTGTTCCCTGGCTCACCGTGTAAGGCGCGCTCGCTCGTCCGGTCCGGAGCAGCCATTGGGCGACGGACGCGTTGAGGCTTCCGGTTACCGGATCCTCCCTCATCGTGCCGTTCACGGGGAAGAAGGCCCGAACTTCGAACGTCTCGGTCGACTCTGGCGGATACGGGCCGAGCACGCCGAGATGCAGGTCGACGATGCCCGGTTGCAACGCGAGGACCGCCTCGGCGCTGTCGAGCAGAACAGCAATCCATCCCGGCCCGTTGTCCGCCCACTCGGCGGCCACGATGTCGTCGCGGGCGATGCCCAGCACCGTGCTGATGCGCTGGATGAGTGCCTCCTCGACCGGCCCCGAGCGTCGCAGCGGGGGTGCGGCGAACGCGAGTCCGTCCGCGGTCCGCCGAACGGGAATAAGCCCGGCACCGCACTCCTGAACGACCACATCGCCCCGTTCGGCCGGAGGCCGGGTGGTCAGCCAGGCGTGGCAGGTACCCAGCGTGGGATGCCCCGCGAAGGCCAGCTCGGCACCGGGCGTGAAGATCCGGACCCGGTAGTCGGCGTCCGGTGAGGTGGGCGGCAGGATGAAGGTGGTCTCCGAGAGGTTCGTCCACCGGGCGAACCGTTGCATCTCCTCCGGGTCGAGTCCCGATCCGTCGAGCACGACGGCTACCGGATTGCCCTGATATGGGGATCTTGAGAAAACATCGATCTGTTGGAAGGGACGCGGCATCGGCCCAGTGTCCCGCGGCCCGCCGGCTGACCGCGCGGATGCGGGCGAGGAATTCCTGGATTCCGATCGCCAGGCGGCTGGAGACGATGGGGCGTCACCAGGAGCGGGCCGGCGCGGGAATGCCTCCGGGTGCATATCAGCATGAAGGCGTGAGTTCCTCCGCCGACACCCATAGCCGACCCCATCACGCCGAGGCGGGTGGCCGCCCGCCTCCGCCAGAACCGCGAGGCCGCCCGGCAGAACCTCCGTGCCACCTCCGTGCCGAACTCGACTTCGAGACCAACCTGCGGTCCGAGGTATGGTCGCTCCACATCGGGCCGGCGCTCGGGCTTGGCCCCGACGAGGTGGAACGGGACGTTCAGGAGCTCGTCGCGCACGCCCGAGCGGAGATCCGTAACGGCCAGGCCGAGCTGATGGATCCGGGAGTGATGGATCCGGGAGTGCCGTGACGCCTCAGGTTCATCGTCGGCGACGACGCGGATCCGGTACCTGGTGCCAGTACCTGGTGCCCGGCGCCGGGCGCGTGGGGCCAGGTCAATCGAGCGCGACGATTCAACCGAACGCGATGATTCAGTCGAGCGCGACGACGAGACCGCGCAGCTCGTAGGCCGCGATCTCGTCCCGGAGGGTGACCTGAGGTGGGCTGGCCATGCGTAGGCCGTCGAGCATGAACAGCTTGTGCAGGAAGATGTCGGTTTCGTGGATGGCGACTGTGTGCGCCGGGGCATTTGTGGGGCCCCTCGCCGAAGCTCAGCCCCGCCGGACTCACGCCGTCGCCGATCGGGCGGGCGGGCGGACCGTGTACGGGTCGGCGCCGATGGCCTGCGTGTCGACGTTGGTGCTGCTCACCGCGATGTCGATCTGGGCGCCGGCTGGGATCGTCAGCGGGCCGCGTGGGCCCGGTAGGTGGATGTCGGCTGTCGTGCGCCGTTTGTAGAGTGGAGATGACCGGTTCCAATCGCAGGAGCTCGTGCAGGATCGCGATCCGTTCGGTCTGGTCGGCGTCGCGGTAGCGGGCGCGCAGTGTGTCGTCGGCGAACAGGTGCCAGGCGGCGACGTTGATGAACTCCCGAGTGGTGATCATTCCTGCGGGTGCGAAGGTGACGCACTCGGCGAAGATCTCGGCGTTGGTGCAGCCTTGATCGATCATGTGTGAGATGAGGTCGTCGGTGCGTCGCCGACGGCGGGCGCGTACCGCGGGGCGCACGTCAGCGAGGTAGAAGGCGAGGGCGTGGCGGTTCTGCCGGATGAACTGCCTGATGCCGCGGATGCTGGTGACATTCGGCGGTCCGAGGTCTCCCTGGGCGAACCGTTCCAGGCGGGCGGCCATGCCGGGGCGGCTGTTGGTGAGGCCGATCACCGCGGCGGCGATCTCGACGGCGAGGGCGAAGCTGAGCTCGGACAGGTCGACGCTCCGCTCTCGGCGCAACCGGTCGATCTGCTCGTCGGCGACGCGGTGCATCAGCTCGCGGTAGTGCTCGTCGACCCTGCGTAGAGTGAAGAATCGTGCGGTCAGCCGGCGGCGTTCCCGGTGCTCGGGGCCGTCGCTGTGCAGCACCGGCCGGCGGATCCGCTTGGGGATCGCCTTAGAGGCGTCGATACCGAGGCCGGCCTGCTTGGTTTCCAGGCTGCGCAGCACCGCCTGTCCGGCGGCGTACCCGCTGATCCGCCATACGCCGTCGGCGCCCTGCACGACCGGGCATCCGCCGTTCGGGTCTTCGCGGTTGATCTTGCGTGCCGACGTCCCGACGTCGGTCACCACGGGATCCGCCATGGATTCTCCTTCCCAGGGCACTCCGGAAACCAACCGGGGGCGCGGCTTCAGGGCCGTCATGACTGACCGGTGAGGCGATGGAGTGCTGCTGATGTCTATCGAATCGTTGGTGGATGCGAGGGAAAGCCTCCGCCGCCCCTGCGGCTGGCTTGTTCGGGTAACGGCTCGAGGCGGAGCCGGGTAGCATCGGAGGAAGCCGTCGGCCGGACGCCCGAAACCTCTTGCAATGGCCTGTGCGCCGGCAATGGTGCCCTCAGCGCGGGGAATCCGTGACGGTCCCGGCCGTGACGGTCCGCCAGGTTCGGCGGCATGCCTCAACGGTTCTGGTCGCTTTTCACGCTCCGGGTCCGGATCCGGGTCCCGTCCGACTTTACCGGAAGGATTGGGAGGGTCGGCTCATTCGTGCCCTCATTCGTACTCTCCGGGGCGCAGCAGCGGGCCGTGATCTGACTACCCAATTGTGTCGGTTGGTGGGCGGGGCGTTCACGCCGAGCGTGGTCACGGCGCTTTTTCGGAAGCTCGCCGTCATGGTCTACGGCAGGCCCGGCAAGGCGATCGCGACGGGAATCACGTGTCGCGCCCTTCCGTGCCGCGTGAAGGATTTCACGCCGATCGGGACGCCCTCCGCGTCCCGCCGTACTTCCCGTCGGATGCCACCTCGGTGGTGCAGGTGACGCCCTTCCCGGCAGTGACCGCGCCACTGAACGTGAATGTTCCGGCGCCGGACGCAGATAGTGAATGCAGATAGTGAATACATTATCATCTGGTATCTCGGTCGCCCGGCGTGGCCGGCGTCCGGCCGGACCGGCCGAGTTGTGGGGAGCAAGGCACGGTCCAGGGACCGCGGACCGTGCTCAGGTCCCCCAGATTCGCCGGCCGAAGGCCAGTCGAAGGATCGTGGGCGCCGCCTGAGTGAGCGGGTGCGAGCGGGTGCGGTGGGAGGCCGGCGCACGGTTTGCGCGGTTTGTTTAGTTCGTGCGGTCCGGGCGGGGTGAGAGGACCGCCGATACCGCCGCCGGCCCCGTACCGGACCGGGAGATGGCCACCCTGGCCACGGCCACCCTCGCCGTCGCGCTCCGCGGGTTCACCTCCGTGAACTTGGACGTCAGATCCGGTGTTCGGTAAGTACCTCGGCGGTGAGTTCCTGGGCTTTCTGGGCGCGGTCGGGTTGCGCGAGGTGGACGGCCACGAACAGGGCGTCGAGGACCGTCGCGTGGATGATGCGGCTGCTCATGGCCTCGACTCGGTAGTTTGTTTCGCTGCTGCCGGCGACGAGGGCTACGTCGGCCAGCCTCGTCAGGGGGGATCGGAAGAAGCTGGTGAGGGCTATGGTCGTGGCCCCCGCCGCGCGCGCCGCGGCGGCGCCGGCCAGGGTTTCACGCGTCTGCCCGGTGTGGCTGATGGCCAGGCAGGCGGAAGCGGGGGGCAGCAGGCGCGCGGCCACATGTTGGACGTGGACGTCGGCGGGGGCTTCGACGAGCAGGCCGAGGGTGCGAAAGCGGTAGGCGGCGTCCTGGGCGAGGGGGGCGGACGTCCCCGCGCCGATGAGCAGGACCCGGTCAGCGCGATGCAGGGCGTCGACCGCGCGGGCGAATGCCGTGCGGTCGACGGTGCGGGTGGTCTCGGACAGGGCCGCCTCGGTGCTGCGGAGGATCTTCTCCAGGATGGTGGCAGGGGAGTCGGCGTGAGTGACGTCTTCGTGAAGGCCGCGTTCGGGGGGAATCGCTTCGCCGGCGAGACGGATCTTGAGGTCGGCGAAGCCCTTGAGGCCGAGGTCCTGACAGAACCGGACCACGGT
>NZ_CDWTMO010000072.1:0-19303 GCF_977946435.1 Frankia sp. CgKIO3
GGCGGGGGCCGGCGGCGGCGCCTCGTCGGCGACCTCACCGCCGTAAGAGCGGATGAGCTCGGCCAGTCCCCCCTGGAACCCCTGGCCCACGGCGGCGATCCGCCACACGCCCTTGCGGTAGATATCGGCGATCATCACGGCGCGCTCGCTGGTGAAGTCGGCGCCGGTGAAGGAGTAGCGCAGCACCTCGGTTCCCGCGACGACGATCCGCAGGTACCCCGACGAGATCGCCGAGGCGCTACCGGCACCGTCGAGGGCGGCGCAGAACGACAGCCGGCCGATCGAGGCAGGCACCTGGTCAAGGGTGACCCGGAACGCCTGACTGTCGCCGGCCTGCGGCCCGAGGAGCTGGATGGATTTCTCCGGCGACGCCGGCTGGTTGAAGAAGACGAAGTAGCGGTCGTCGGTGAGGCGATCGGCGCCGTCCAGGCCGAAGCAGGAGATGTCCCACTCCCCCGGCGCATTGATCTGGATCCCGACGTACAGGTCGGTGCCCGGGGTGATCGTCGACAGCTGCGCCTTCTGCCCTCGACTGAACTGGGTGACCAACACGCTCCCTCCACCTGGCGTTCCGTGACGGACCGGCACAACCATTACCTACCGGCATTACCGTGCCCAACCGGCCAGCCGGCACCCGCCCGCATCCGCACGAACCGGACTGCCGGCAAACTAGCAGCTGCCGGAGGGTACAGCCGAACACGTCGGCGCCGGGAACGCTGTCGATCCCCGGACAAGACGATTCGCGGACAAGACGATCCCCCGACGACACCGGCATCGGAGCGGCTACCGGTGACGCTCCTCTCGCGCCCCGGCACGGTCGGGCGTTCACTGGACAGATGCGCTACGTCGAGGGCATCACGACAGCCAGCAGTAAGAAGATATCCAAGATCGGCCTCGGAACCTGGCAGTTCGGGTCCAGGGAGTGGGGGTACGGGGCGAGCTACGCCGACACCGAGGCCGGGCGCATCGTGCGCCGGGCCCTCGAACTCGGGGTGACGCTGTTCGACTCCGCCGAGATCTACGGGATGGGGCGCAGCGAACGCATCCTCGGCTCGGCGCTGGCCGGGATCCCGGACGCGCTGGACCGGGCGTATGTGGCGACGAAGCTGTTCCCCGTGCTCCCGCTGGCTCCGATCGTCGAGCAGCGGGCGGTCGCGAGCGCGAACCGGCTCGGGGTGCACCGCATCGACCTGTACCAGGTCCACCAGCCCAATCCGGTGATCAGGGACGGCCAGACGATGCGCGGGATGGCGGCGCTGCGCACCATCGGCCTCGTCGGGGACGTCGGGGTCAGCAACTACTCGCTGACCCGCTGGCAGGACGCCGAGGCGGCGCTCGGCGCGCCCATCCTGTCCAACCAGGTCGAGTACAGCCTGGTTCGGCGCAGGCGGGGCGAGGAGCTGCTGGCGTTCGCCGCCCGGGAGTCCCGGGTCGTGATCGCCTGGAGCCCGCTGAGCCAGGGGCTGCTCTCGGGCCGCTACGACGTCACGAACCGCCCGACCGGGCGGATCCGCGCGATAAACCCGCTGTTCCTCACCGAGAACCTGGCCCGCGCCACCCCGCTGCTCGACGTCCTACGCGAGGTCGCCGCCACGCACGACGCCACCCCCGCCCAGATCGCGCTGGCCTGGGCGATCCATCATCCGTCGGTCGTCGCGATCCCGGGGGCGTCCAGCGTCGCCCAGGTGGAGAGCAACGCCGCCGCGGCCGACATCACGCTCACTGAGGACGAGTACGGCACGTTGACCGCCGCCGCGCAACGCTTCGAACCGCTCGCCGGCACGTCGGCCTTCGCCGCACTGGCCGCGGAACGGCTCCACCGCTGACCGCTGTCCGGCCAGTCCGAGGCGTCCGGTCAGTCCGGGGCGTCGTAGGTGGTCACGTCGTCGGAGGAGATGTCGTCGGAGGAGATGATGTGGAACGGCGGGCACACCCCGGTCGAGTGGTGGGCCGCGGCCTCCAGCGCCATCCGGACCCGCTGTTTCGGGTCGAGGCCCCGGGTGCTGTGCAGCGAGCCGCAGGCGTACTCGTCGCCGCTGCCGACCGCGTAGTAGTCGTCCACGCTGCGGCCGATCTGGTAGTCCGAGTCGATGCGGTAGAGGTGTCCGCGGACGCCGACCAGGAACAGCCCGCCGCTCTCATTGCCGGAGTCGTTGCGGGCGAAGCCGCCGTCGCGCAGGCAGTCCCGGACCACCGCGATGAAGTCCGTCGCCATGAACCGATCGAGATCCCAGTCCTGCGGGACCGGGGGCACGAGGCTGTAGCGGAGCAGCTGGCCCATCCGGAACGAATCAGTGAACCCCATAATGAACTCACTGTTACGAAATACCTTGGTATCCGCACGGACAGTGATAGACCAGCCGGCGACACCGGCGCTGTCCCCACCGATCACGACCCGGCCGTCCTGCTGTACCCCGACGATGCAGGTCACGAAGCGGATATGGTACCGGTTCGCCCCGAAGCCGGACGCCGTACCCCATCCGCGCCACCGGCCCGTTGACGCGCCCCGCCCGCTGTCACCCTGCCGACCCGGGAGCGGTTCCGGCGATCCAGTCGTCCTGCGGATGTGAGAACGTGTCCTACGCACACACGAGAATGGGAATGGAAGAGGACGGGCACCCATGGGGATGAAGCGGTTCATGTCGCGGCTCGGCGTGGGCGGGGCCGAGGTCGAGACCGTGCTGGACCGTCCGGAGACCCTGCCGGGCCAGGTCGTGACCGGTCTGACCACCGTTACCGGCGGCAAGGTCGAGCAGAAGATCGAGAAGGTCCTCGTCACGCTCGAGGCGACCGTCGAGGTCGAGACCGACGACTCGACCTGGCACGAGCAGATCACCTTCGGTACCCAGCAGATCGGCGGCGACTTCACTATCCACCCGGAGCAGCAGATCAGCGGCCGCTTCGAGCTGCCCGTGCCGTGGCAGACCCCGATCACCGACATCGGCGGGTGGCACCTGCACGGGATGAAGATCGGGGTGCGGACCAAGCTGGCCATCCCCGGGGCGGTGGACCCGGGTGACCTCGACGCGGTGAACGTGCACCCGCTGCCCGTCCAGGAGGCGGTGCTCACCTCCCTCGGTGACCTCGGCTTCCACTTCAGGTCCGCCGACGTCGAGAAGGGCCGCCTACACGGCTCCGACCTGCTCTTCTACCAGGAGATCGAGCTGAAGCCGTCGGGCGAGTACGCCCGGCGCATCTCCGAACTGGAAGTCATCTTCCTCGTCGACGGCTCCGGGGTGGACGTCGTCCTGGAGGCCGACCGCCGCGGCGGGCTGCTGTCCTCCGGCGGCGACGAGCTCAGCCGGTTCCGGCTCGGCCACCACGACACCGACCGGCACCAGCTCGCCGGGCTGCTCCACCAGCAGCTGGAGCACCTGGGCCGCCGCCGCGGCTGGTTCTGAGCGCTCCACCCGTCCGGGGACATCGGCTCACCTGGTGAAGCTGCAAGAATACGGTATGTGAAGATCGAGGAGCTGGAGGCGGATCGTACCTGGCTGGCGTTCGACCCCATGCGGCAGCTTCGGCCGCATCTGACCTCCACCGGGTTCGTCAAGCTCGTCAACGAGGTCCAGCGCCCCGAGGGATACCGCCTGGTCGCGTCGTGGGACGGGGAGCTGGGACGGGTGGTCGCGGCGGTCGGATTCCGGCAGGTGACCTCGCTCGCCTACGGGCGGCATCTGGTCATCGACGACCTGTCCACGATCCTGGCGGCGCGGGGGCGGGGGCACGCCACCCGGCTGCTCGCCTGGAGTGAACGGGAGGCGCGCCGGCTCGGCTGCGAACATATCCATCTCGACGCCGGCACCCACCGCTACGAGGCGCACCGGCTCTACCTGCGGACCGGCTTCACGATCGCGGCCTTCCACTTCACCCGCCGACTCTGAGATCGGGTGGCCCAGGGGATTCGCATCCTTGGGCCACCCGACCTCAAGCCGCATCGGTCCGGGGCCTGGCTCAATCGTCGCGCCGATCCGGGCTTCGTCGCCCAGGGGCTTCACGTGCTCAGCCCGGCGATCACTATGAAGAACCGGTGCGCCCGGTCGTGCGGCCACACCCGCGACAGCCCCGCGCCCACGAGCATCCCGCACACCGTCCGCCGGCCGGTCGCGGCGAGCATCCCGCAGGCCAGCGCACGGAACACCTGGAACGTCGGCGCGGTGAAACACGGCCAGAAGAACGGCCAGGGAAGACGGTACAGTGAGATCTGGGAGCATCGGCGTCCACTTTTTCGAGCTGGTTTAGGAAGCGCCGATGCTCCCGCCACCAGCCCGTCGGGCAGCCTGCTTCCCTTACCGGCACGCCGCAGCCGTGCCACACCCGGACACCACCATCCGGTCAATGGATTAAATCAACGTGCTTTAATGCCCATCGCAGAGCAATCAAGAAAACTGCGAAACTCTAGTTATTCACTAAGCCAATTATATTGTGAGTGCTTAGGATTCGGAATGAAATAAATTGTTCACTTCGGGGTCTTCGCGAGCCCGTGACCTGCGAAGACACATATTGGCTTGCATTAATTAATTCATTACGAATTCTTAGGTTGCCGCAAGACAGCTGCCCCGCGCGCCAAGTTATTCCACACACAACCATCTGGGGACGGTTATCAAGCTGGTCCAGCATTGACCGTTCCCCTCGGGCTCCCTCATAGGCAGCATCGGGGTTCCGTTACAATTTTGCCTGCTACCTCATGACCTATAGGGAGACGTTGTGCGCGAGGTTGAAGTCAAGTATTCCGTGTCGGACCTGGAGGCAGTGCTTGGCGCGCTCAGTGGGCGGGGTATCAACCTCGGCGAGGCGGTGTACCAGGACGACCAGGCCTTCGCCCCGCTCGGCTGGTCCTTCGGAGACAGCAAGCTTGGCGTGTCATTCCTGCGGCTGCGCACGGTGAACGGCCGCCACTGGTTCGCCCTCAAGCAGCCGGGCGCCAACGCCCAGGACTGCTTGGAGTACGAGACGGAAGTGGCGGACCGCCAGCAGATGCACGAGGCGATCCTTCGCATGGGCTACTGGGCGACGGTCCGGGTTGCCAAGTTCCGGCGGACCGGCCGGCATGGCGAGGTTTCGTTGTGCCTGGATGAGCTGGAAGGGGTCGGGACGTTCCTGGAGCTGGAACGCATGGTGCCCGACGACGCGCCGGCCGCCGCCGTGCAGGAGGAGTTGGCGGCCTTCGTGGCGTCGCTGGGGGTGGAAGCCGTACGCACGGTGGAGACGTACGACTCCTTGGTACGGGCCGCTCAAGAAGCGGTACGGGTGCCCTCCAGCCGGGAGAGCACAGACGCCGCCAGTACGGCGGCCACTTCCTCCCCCGTCTGAGCCCCGATGTCGTGGCACAGCACGGCGTAGCCGGCAGCTTCCATCTCGGCGGCAACGGTCCGGTAGGCATCTGCTTCGGCTGCACCGGCCTCCGGGCCGCCACGGTGGAAGCGGCTGTAGAGGCCGCGCTGGGCCGCCCGTTCGCGGGAGCGGACGGGGTCGCCCGCGAGGATGACCGTCAGATCGGGCCGGTCGGCCGCGGCCGCCAACGTCCATAGGAAGTCGGCGGGCACGCCGTCGAGGCCTTGAAGCACCAGGGAAGACGCCGCATATCGGTCGCACACCACGACAGTGCCAGCTGCCAGTGCCGGGCGGATCTCCATTTCAAGGTGCTGGTAGCGGTCGGCCGCCACCAGGCAGGCGAGGGTGATCTCCTGGTAGTCGTCAGTACCGAAGCGGGTCAGGCTGCCCAGGGGGCTGGCGGTGGGCTCCTTGGTCGCCAGCACCGGCAGCCCGGCGCCGGCGAGTTGCCGGGCCAGGGCGGCCGTGACCGTGCTCTTGCCGATGCCGCTGGGGCCGTCGATGGCGAGGAAAAAGCCGGTAGTCATCGGCGGACGCTGGAACGGGCGTGCTGCTCGCGGGACAGCTCCACCAGGGCGGCCCGCACCTCATCTACGGTGGCTTCCCCGAACCGGATGTTGACCGAGAAGTTGAACTCGTCGCGCCCGCGCATGGCTTCGTCAAGGCCGCCAACGGTTAGGTCAACGGCGGTGTAGGCCAGAAGCTGCGCGGGCTGGTAGCGGCCGGTGGCCACGATGCGGTCCCACTCCGGCGTGCCGGGATACGGGCGGAACTCGAAGACGGAGGCCCGGAAGTCCCTGGCTGGCCGTCCGCCACCTCCCACAGCTCCCTGACGTGGCGGACGGTGGCCGCCAACTCCTCGCGCGTCTCTGTGGGGAAGCCCAGGATGAAGTAGCCCTTCACCGAGATGCCGCGCTCGGTGAGGCGACGGACCACGGAGCGGGTCATATCGGGGTTGATCCGTTTGCCCATGTACCCAAGCAGCCGCTCACTGCCGGACTCGACACCCAGAGCAACTTCCCGCAGGCCGTTGGCGGCCAGTACATCCAACAGGGCGTCATCGGCCCGATGCAGGATGTTGATACGGCCGGTGGCATCCCAGACGAAGCGCTCCCCGAGGCGGGCGGCGGTGAAGGCCTCCATGCACTGCCGGATGAACCGCTCGTAACCGAGAAAAAGATCATCGACGAAGCGGAAAGCGGTTACGCCGCCCGTGGCGTGCAGCACCTCCATCTCGGCGATAATGCCGGCAGGGGTGCGGGTGCGGATGGTGATGTCCGGGTTGGCGCTGACGGCGGCGCCACAAAATGAGCAGTCGTACAGGCAGCCGCGGGCACCGACCATGTTGGCCTCGACGCGGCCGTCTGGCGCCTGGTACGGGTCGCCCACCAGAAACCGGCGGTCGACGAAGGGCAGGCGGTCCACATCTGGGGCCAGGTGGTGGCCCGCGCCCGGCTGGCCGCCAGTGACGGGCTGGTGAAGGATGGGGTCGAGCCACATCACGCCGGGTAGGTCGGCGCGGGAGCGCTTGTCCTGCAAGAGTTCTGCCACGCGGGTTTCGCCCTCGCCAAGCACCAGGGCTTCGAGCGCCCCGAAGCGGGGGTCGGCGATGATGGCTTTGGGCATGGCCTTGGCCTGGTGCCCGCCGACCATGACCATGATGTCCCGGTCCAGGCCGGCGGCGATTTCGGCGCTCACCTCGTAGGTGGGGCCAAGAGGTTGAAGCCGGCCCAGCGCGGGCCGAGGCTGTTCATCAGCTGATAGGTCTCTTTGATGCCGAGTCCCAAGGCTTCGGCGTCAAGTACGCCGACGTTGAAGCCCTGGCTGCTCGCGTAGGTAGCGATGTAGGCCATGCCCAGTACCGGCAAGGTGAAGTCGTTCACCCGTGGGCGCAGGCCGTAGTCACGCAAGGGGGCGTTGATAAAAACGGCGTCGAGCGGGCGGTTCAGGTCGGCGCCCAGGACGGGGCCGTCATCCAATGTCTCCATGTTGCGATCCCCAAGCAAGGGTCAGGAGGGTCAAGGTCGATAGGTGTTCCCCCGCCAGATGCCGCCACTGAGCGCCGAAGGCACGCTCGTTATGGAACCAGTGGTGCGCCGGGGCAGCCCGCCCCGCCCACGTGCGTACGGCTAGATCGGCGTAGGGGTACAGGTCCCAGGTATTGGTGTAGTCGGCAACGGCCGCGCCGGCCGTCCAAGGGCCGATCCTCTGGACGCTCTGCAATTCGTCGATGAGGGCCGGTAGGGACAGACGCTTCCAGTTTTCGCCGTGGGCCAGGTAGGCCGTGGCGGCGGCCCGGAGCGCTGCCCGCTTGAAAGCGATCCCAAGCTCTCCGTATTGTTCGTCGTCCAGCTCCAGGAGTTTTTCCGGACTCGGAAACAGGCCGTAGGTGTCGCCGTCCGGCAGGGCCGCCTGCTGCCCGTGGGCTGCGCACAGCTGTCGGTAGAGCTTCTTGGACTGGCCCGCCCGGATGACCTGGCGCAGGATCGCGGTCGCCAGCGCCTCCCACAGCGAGGGGTTGCGGAAGCGGCCCACGTTGCCCAGGCCAGCCAGCTCCTTGGCCAGCTCCGGCACTTCACTGGCAGCGCCGTCCGGCATCCCGAAGACATCCGCCAGCGGCTCCGCCTCGTCGCCGCCCAGCGCCGTGAGCGTGAGGTTGCCGCCGTGAACCTCCGCCAAGACCGGGCCGCCCGGCAACGCAAATACGCGGCGTACCCCGGTATCGGCGGGAAGCCAGGCGGGGTATTCGGTCATCCAGCGGTCTGCGGAAAACGGCATGAGGAAACTCCGGAAGTACGGCTGTATTGGGCGAGGATATGACGCTATTATCTCATGGCGTCGCTCCGGGGTAGGCGGCCGTCCATGGCGCGCAGGCCATCGAGCCCCCGTTTCAGTACGGCCATGTCATCGAAAACCAACCCAGGATCGGCACGTGCAACCGTGGGCCGGCGGTGTGGGAGAAGTGGGCCCGACTCCTCAGCTTCGGACGGCACCGGTGCCTCAATCTGGCACCAGGTAACTTTGCCAACTCCGGTGGGCGACGGGTAATAGGCTGCCGCAAGGCTCAGGGCTTCGACAATGTGGAGACCCCGACCGCTCTCACGATCAAGATATTGAACCTGAAGTTCAGGCGGCTTCGGGTTACGATCCCAGATTTCGATGATGAGGCTTCGCGCGGCCCAGCTGATGCGCATGGATACAATAGACCTTAAGCTACCACCCGAACTTTCTGTGGCCCGGACGGCATTGGTAATGAGTTCTGAAATCAACAGTGCCGTGGTGTCGAGAAGATCTGTAAGTCCCCAGCCCTCCAGCAGCCCGGCCGCCGCCTGCCGCGCCAAGGCCGGGGCCGTGGTGGCGGCGGCGAACTGGTGGACGCTCGCACGCAGGTGGGCAGCTGGCTGGGGCGCGGTGCTGGCCGGAAGGTTCATGCCGGCCCCGGGGAGGGGGTGGCCGGCGAAACGGTGAGCACCCGGACGCCCAACACCTCGATCTCCACTTCGATGGCCTGCCGGACGGCGGGCAACCGGCGCAGTTCCGCGGTGACGGCCTCGGTTCGCTCCTCCAAGGCCGCCTGCTGCACAGCGGTGGTGAGCAGGTCGCCCGCGTCGCAAGCAAGCACGACCCCGGCGGCTTCCAACCGTCCCAACGCCGCCCCGAGCCCTTCAGCAATGAGCCGCAGCGCCGCGCCGCCCGGCGGCCCCAGCCCGGAGTCTTGCCCTTCGGTGTCCCTGTCCACCGATTTCCTCCCCTCCTGGCACGGATGGATGACGCCCGAGGCCGGGGAGCGGGGTCCTCAGACCCGGCCCCGGGCGCCTTGGTCCTCAGCGTGAGCGGGCGGAACGGATACGGCCATGACGGGCCATGTATGACGGCTATACGTGCCGCCGCCGGTTCCCCACCTGGCGTGACCAACACCCCTTTACACTGCTGCCGAGCGCACTGGGACGACCACGAACGGGGCAGTCGGGGGCATGGACGGGGCATCAGGCCGCTACTGCCGGTCCTGCGGGAGCCGCCTAGCCCGCGACAACGCGGCCGGGTCCTGTGCCCCGTGCCAGCGCAAACAGGAGCAGCTTCGCCTTCAGGCCCCGGTGGTGCCCGATCACTTCTGGCAGACCGATGAACTGCGCGACGCCCTGGCTAGCTGGCACATCGGCCGGGTGATCGCCGCCTACCGCCGCAACCCTTGGCACGGCAGGGTGCTGTCTCAGGAACTGGTCGGCGGCTGGGCCGACATCTCCCAGGTGCAGCTATCCCGCATCGAGTCCGGCCCGCCCATCAAGGACTTGGACCGGCTCATGATGTGGGCCCGGACCTTGCGCATCCCCGCTCACCTGCTGTGGTTCCAGCTTCCGGAACAGCGAACCGCACCCATCGCGGCGGCCCCGCCGCCGGCATCCGCGGGGCCAGACCTGCCCGCGCTGCTGGGCAGCCTGACGGCTGGGCGCCTCCCGCTGGCCGCCGGCGAGACCCGTAGCCCCACCATCGGCATCTCCGCCTTCGAGGGCATGACCACGGGCCAGAGCGCCGAACTGCTACTCAAGTTGTTCTTGCAGCTTGACGACGAACTGGGCGGGGACAGCCTGTACCTGCCCCTCTCCCGGTACGTAGCCCGGATGGCGGTGACGGTGGCGCAGGACCCCGGCGACAGGTTGCTTCCCTTCGGCCAGCTCGCCCAGATGACAGGGTGGCTGGCACTAGACGCCGACCACCACGGGCAAGCCCGACGCTATTTCACCACCACGATCTACGTTGCCCACGAGAGCGATGAACCGGGCCTGGCCGCCAGCGCCCTGGGCTACATGGGCCTTCAGGAGACCTACCGGGGGCAGCGGGGGCCGGCGCTGTCGCTCGCGCAAACGGCGCTGGCCTCCGGGACGGCCGGCCTCACGCCGCTGACCAAGACGATGCTGGGCACGCGGCTGGCCCGTGCCCAAGCCGGAGTTGGCGACCAGGACCGCTGCCGGCGCACCCTCGATGCCGCCCGCACCGACTTCGAGCGTGCCGGCCACCGGGATGAGCCACTGTGGGTGTCCTACATCGACGAGGTGGAAGTGGCCGCCCAGGAAGGCGCCTGCCTCCTCGAACTGGGCCAAACCGGCGAAACCGCATCGGCGCTGACCAGGGCGATTGGCCTGCTTACCCACCAGGCACCCCACCGCGTCCGAGACCGGGTGCATTATTTGTCCCGACTGGCGAAATGCCATCTGCGGGCCGGTGACGTTGAGCAGGCCTGCCAGACGGCGGCTGACGCCCTGGCCCTGAGCGAAGCCATCGGCTCGAAGCGGGTGGCCCTGCGCCTCAAGGAATTTGCGGATGGGCTTGAGCCCTTCGGCACCGTGCCCGCGGCGCGGGACTTCGGCGAGCGGTTCCGGCTGGCAACCGCCGGCCCCGGCAGCTAGCCCACGAGTCCGAGGACAGCAGCTTGGAGTGCGCGGGACCGGGTGAGGTCCGGCAAAACGGCGTCGGCCCTGGCGGCTTCGAGGTTCCCCACGCTGCTGCTGCCGGTGGCAACCCCCACTGCCCGCACGCCAGCGTCGTGGGCGCCCTTCACATCGTGCGGCGTATCGCCGATCACCACCACCCGGGTCCGGGGGAAGCTCACCTGGTGGGCGGCTTCGGCCCGCTTGATCGCGAGCCGGACCAACACGGCCCGGTCGCTGTCGTCGTCCCCATAGCCGCCCACCGCCAAGTCCAGATGATCCGTGAGCTCGAAGGCGGCTAGCTTAACTTCGGCGATGGAGCGCAGGTTGCCGGTCACGACGGACTGCACCACATCCTCGGCAATCAACGCCGCAATGGCTTCATTGGCACCGGGCAGGCTGCGGCCGGCGCCCCGCATCCGGTCCTGGAGCTGCCGGGCCGCCTCGCCCAGGGCGTCGTAAAAGGCCGGTAGCAGCGGCTCCGGCTCCGTGATCCCGCCAAGCCGGAGGGTCTCGATGATGATGGCCCGCTCCGTGCGGCCGGTCATGTCGGCCAGCTGCTCCATGGGGCTGCCGGTGACGAGCTGGTAGGCGCGGGCGTAGATGTCCCGGCCGACGCCCTTGATCTCAAGCAGCGTGTGGTCGATGTCCCAGAGGATGAGGGCGGGTTCGGTCACGGGGCCATGATCTCATAGCAGGCGAAGCTGGTGGTCCTGACCGGTGGCCCCTCCGCAGCCTGGATAGCCGCTCTTGACCGGCACCGGCACCCTTGCCCGCGCCGTTCAACAGAAGTACAGCAAGGTTGCACCAGCCTCCTGCCCTCGACAACTCCGCGCGGGCCTGGGTGGTGGAGCTAGCGCGCGCCGCCTGGCGCATGTTCGTCGCTGCCTGCCTGGCCATCCACGTCACGCACTGCATCCTGAGCGGCCGCAAGCGCCCCCAGCGCCGTAACTTGCCAAGCATCCGGCCGCCCTGAACTTGACTTTCGCGGTTATACGGCGTTGGTGTCCCAGGCCAGTCGGAGGGTGTGGAGTTCTGCCGGGGTCGATGGTTCGGGGCGAGTGGGTTGATATTTGGCGGCGATGAGGACGCGGCGGAGCTTGGCGGCCATGTCGGCGGTGGAGGGGCGGGTTTTGGTGGTGTACCAGGAGGCGCGCGGGTGTGGTGGTCGGTGGCGTCGTCGGGGTGGTGACCGGCGGTGGCGTACCAGACGGTGGTCAGGGTCTGGCAGGTCAGGCCGAACGGGACGGTGCGCTCGATCGCGGCTTTTGCCCGGTTGTGGGCTTGCCCGACGCCGAAGATCTGCTTGGCGTCCGCGATCGCGACCTCCATGGACCATCTCGCCGCGTACCGTTCGATGATCTGCGCTGGTTTGGTGAGGGCGTCGGTGGTGACCAGGGCCAGGTCGTAGGTGCCGGCGCGGTCTGCGTTGTTGCGGACGAGGATCACGGTGACCGGGCAGGTGGCGAACACCCCATATCACAGGCAGGACACGGCGGCGGCGTGCACGGTGGTGGTGCGGCCGTAGCGGGGTGAGCCCGTACAGGGCGGCGTCCTTGCGTAGCCGGGTGGTCCAGGTCATCTAGACGGGCAGGGTGCGTAGCTCGTCCCCGGCGTAGGCGGCGTCGCCGACCGTGTGGATCGTCCGCCCGGGCATGGCGGTGGCCAGTTTCTCGGTCATGCGGGCGGCCAGCCACAGCCGGGATGCGGAGGTGGTGTCCTTGCGGACCAGAGCGTGTCGTCGACCGCGACCGTGACTGGCGCTCCGGCGGGGACGAGCAGGCACACCACGAGCCGGGCTAGGACCAGCCCGACCTCGTCGACGGACCAGTGTCTGGATGGTAAACAGAGACTGCAAGAACAACGGCCTGTCACCGCCGGAATCCCGGCAGAGCCATTTTCTTTGGCAGACCCGTACCGGACTGTCCGCGCACAGCACAGCGTCAGCGAGCTCGAACAGCGCGTCCGACCACCGGGTCAAATCTTTGGCAAGAAACCAGGATCAGCAGGAGGTCGGGGAGTCAGGGGGCCAGCAGCCGGGGGGTCAGCCAGTCGACGACGGCTCGGACAAACGACCTGCGGTGGCGCAGATCCGCGATCTCGTGCCCCTCGCCGGGAAAGAGCAGGTAACGGCAGTCGACGCCGCGAGCGAGGGCCGCGGCGACCGTCTGCTCGGCCTCGATCACCGGGACGTTGGTGTCGTTCTCCCCGTGCACGACGAGCAGCGGCGCGGCGAGGGCGCTCATCCGGTGCAGCGGGGACAGCGCCCGCAGCAACGCCGGCTCGGTGCGTGGATCACCGTACTTGGTGACCGCGGACGCGGCGATCCACGGCTCGGTGTACTGATAGAAGCTCTCCAGATCAACCATCCCGCAGACGTCCACCCCGACCCGGAACAGCTCCGGGAGCTGGACCATCGCCGCCAGCGTCAGATAGCCGCCGTAGGAGCGGCCGGCGACGCCGATCTGGTCCGGGTCGGCCAGGCCCGTCGCGACCAGATGCGTCACGCAGCTGCGGACGTCGGCGATGCCACTGAACCGACGATGGGTGTGGTCCGCCTCCTCGAACGACCGGCCGAATCCGGTGGAGCCGCGCACGTTCGGCGCGAACACCGCGATCCCCCGGGCGAGCACGGCCTGGAACAGCGGGTTGTAGACGGGACGCTCCTGCGCCTCCGGGCCGCCGTGCAGGTGGAGCAGGGTCGGGACCGGTCCTCGCGGGCCGTGCGGGCGGGTACCACCAACCGGACAGTTCCCGGCCGTCGTGGGCTGGCAGGGCGCACGGCACCGGACGGACCAGCCGCGGGTGGTCACCGGTGCGGGGCCCGGGGATCCCGGGTACGCGCGCCGGCGCGGATGGCCCGGATGGCGCGGGTGGCCCGGGTGGCACAGCGCGGGGGCGCCGCCGCGATCGCCGACGAAGGCGAGCCGACCATGCGGGCCGGTACTCGGTGCGCGACAGCTCGCCGCCGGGACGCCCGGAGTCGACGGTGTGCGGCACCGCCGGCTGCGTCACCACCGGCCGCGCCACCGCCGGCCGTCCCACCACCGGCCGTCCCACCGCGGGTCGGATCATGTCACTCCAAGGGATCATGCGACTCGGTCGTGCGACGTACGTGGGTCGTGCGACCTACGTAGATCACGCGACCGTGTGGGTCTGGAGCCACATCTCGAGCAGCGCGGCCTGCCACAGGGCGTTCGCGCCGAGCATCGTGCGGTTGTCGTTCGGGGCGGCGAGCATCGTCCGGACCCACACCGGCCGGAACAGGCCCCGCGTCTTCGCCGCCGGATCGGTGAGCGCCTCGCGCACCCGGTCCAGGAACGGCCCGTCGAGATGACGGATCGCCGGCACCGGGAAATACCCCTTGGGTCGGTCGATGACGTCGACCGGCATCAGCGGACGGCCGATGTTCTTGAGCACGCCCTTGCCGCCGGAGGCGAGCTTCAGCTCCGGCGGGCAGGCGGCGGCGAGCTCGACCAGCTCGTGGTCGAGGAAGGGGGTGCGGGCCTCGAGCCCCGCGGCCATCGTCATGTTGTCGACCCGTTTCACGGGGTCGTCAACGAGCATGATCGTCGAGTCGATGCGCAGCGCGGCGTCGACGGCGGTCTCGGCGCCCGGCCGGGCGAAGTGGGATGCGACGAAGTACCGGCTGGCATCGGCCTCGATGAGATGGTGCGGCTCCACCATCGCGGGCAGGTCCCGGTGCGGTCGGTCGGCGAAGACCCGCAGGTAGGCGTCGACGGCGTCGGTCCGCCCAACACCCGCCAGCGGCGGATACCAGGAATACCCGGCGAAGACCTCGTCGGCGCCCTGCCCCGACTGCACGACCTTGACGTGCCGGGAGACCTCCTGGGAGAGCAGGTAGAAGGCCACGCAGTCGTGGCTGACCATCGGCTCGCTCATCGCGGCGATGGCCGCGTCGACGGCGGGCAGCAGCCTCGTCCCCGGCACCCGGATCTGGTGATGGTCGGTATCGAAATACCGGGCGATGACGTCGGAGTAGACGAACTCGTTGCCGGGCTCGCCGCCGACGGCCTCGAACCCGACACTGAAGGTCGCGAGATCCTTCTGCCCCGCCTCGGCGAGCAGCGCGACGATCAGACTGGAGTCCAGCCCACCGGACAGCAGCACGCCGACCGGGACGTCGGCGACCATCCGGCGGCGCACCGCGAGGCGCAGCCGCTCGGCGATCGCGTCCTGCCAGTCACGGGCGGTCCAGTCCGCGTGCGCGGGATCGCGGGTGAAGCTGGGACGCCAGTACAGGTCGTCGGTCGAGGTGCCGTCCGGTTCCACCACCCGCACGGTCGCCGCGGGCAGCTTGCGCACCCCGGCCAGAATCGTGTGCGGGGCGGGCACCACGGAATGGAACGACAGGTAGTGGTGAAAGGCGACCAGGTCGATGTCGGAGGAGACGCCGCCGCCGGCGAGCAGGGCCGGCAGGGTGGAGGCGAACCGCAGGCGCTCGCTGTTCCCGGTGAGGTAGAGCGGCTTGATGCCGAGCCGGTCCCGGGCGAGGATCAGCCGCCCGCTGTCCCGCTCGGCGATGGCGAAGGCGAACATCCCGGCGAAGTGGTCGACGCAGCGTCTCCCCCACCGGTGGTACGCCTTGCCGATCACCTCCGTGTCGGAGGTGGAGAAGAAGCGGTAGCCGGCCGCGACCAGCTCGTCACGCAGCTCCTGATAATTGTAGATGCACCCGTTGAACACCGTGGTCAGGCCGAGCTCGTTGTCCACCATGGGCTGGGCACCGCGCTCGGACAAATCGATGATCTTCAGGCGACGGTGCCCGAACGCAACTGGGCCGGCGGACCACACTCCCACGCCGTCCGGGCCCCGCGGCACCATCGTCGCGGTCATCCGCACCACCGCGTCGACGTTCGCTCCCCGGCCGTCGAATCTCAGCTCGCCACTCAGCCCGCACATGTGCGCTCCCGTCAATCGATGAAGTCAGGCGAGATCCATTCCCCGGGGCTTCCTTCCCGATACCGCAGCCGTTGATTACGACCTCACTCTCGAGGACGGAGATTTCACAACAGTGTCCGCGATGTTGCCAACTCCCTCGGTCGCCAACCCGCGCGGAACCGCAGTGCACCCGCGACGGAGCACCCCGCGACGGAAGACCGGGCCACCCTGGATCAGACTACGGAGAGTAGCGGTCACGGAACGGTTGACGACGGGGAATCACCGGCTAACGGCGGGGAATCCAGGTGTCCTTGGACCCCCCGCCCTGTGAGGAGTTGACGATCAGACTGCCGGGAGGCGCCACCCGGCTGAGCGCCGCGGGCACCACCCGCGGCTCCCGCCCGGCGTAGACGAAGACCCGCAGATCCACCGCGCAGGGTTCGAGATGGCTGTCGTGCCAGGTCGGATGGGTCGACAGCGACACCAGTTCCTGGCCGATCCACTGCCGGGGATCGGCCAGGATCCGCTCGCGGACCTCGGTGAGCCGGTAGGGCTCGGCGCGCGGCCCGATGACCACGCCGGACCCGCCGTACCCGTCGACCGGCTTCACCACCAGTTGATCGAGGTTGTCCAGCACGTGTTCACACTGCTCCGGGTCACCGCAGACATAGGTCGGCACGTCGTCGAGCACCGGCTGCTCGCCCAGGTAGTAGGTGACCATCCGCGGGACGTAGGCGTAGACGACCTTGTCGTCACCCACCCCGTTACCCAGAGCGTTCGCCATGCCGACCCGGCGGGCCCGGATCGCGCGCAGCAGCGGGAGCCCCAACGGGGTGCCGTCGGCTCCGAGGGCGCCGAACAGGTCGTCCTCGTCCATCCGGCGGTAGAGGACGTCGACGCGGCACCGCCGGGAGCCGTCGATCCGGTGGACGACGTCGTTGTCGTCGACCAGCAGATCCGCCGGTTCCACCAGCGCAACGCCCATCTTCTCGGCGAGCAGGGAATGCTCGAAGTACGCCGCGTCGGTCTTCCCGCCGGTCAGCACGGCCACCGCCGGTTCCCCCGCGGCCGCCGCCGGGGCCGCCGCGACCAGCGCCTCGTGCAGCAGGGCGGATATACCGTCCAGCCGCAGGATGCCGGCCGGCGGACCGAGCTCCGGCAGCACCGACTCGGCGAGCCGCCGGCCTTCCATGGCGTAGGCGATACCGGACGGGACGCGCAGGTTGTCCTCCAGCACCAGCCAGCCGCCGTCGCCACCGCCGCGGACCAGGTCGATGCCGGCGACGGTCACCCGGATGGCGTCCGGGCCGGCGGCGCGACCGCCGTGGCGCAGGCTCGGCGCGTCGTTGACCACCCAGGCCGGCACGATCCCGTCGGCGACGGCCGCCCGCTCGCCGTAGATGTCGTGCAGGAACGCCTCCAAGGCCCGGACCCGCTGGCTCAGCCCGGTCGTCAGGGTCGTCCAGTCGTCGGCGGCGATGATCCGCGGGACCAGGTCGAACGGAAAGGGACGGCTGGTGGAGTCCCCCGAGGCCCGGAAGATGATCCCCCGGTCGTTCTGCTCGGCCTCGCGCGTCCCGACCCGTTCGTCGAGGATGCCCGGGCCGAGCCGTTCCAAGGTGCGCATGACGGCCCGGTACTGGGGACGGACCGCGCCGCGGGCATCGACGATCTCGTCGTACCCGGTCGGCTGGTAGCGCTCGAGCAGCCGCGGCGCAATCTGGTCGGAGGCGGACACGGCGGGCGCGCTCCCCAGCGCGGCCGCCGCCCCCGCGGGCGGGACGTCGCGGGTCTCGGCCAGCACCAGATCCGCGACGTCGGTGAGCAGACCCCGACGGGCGAAGGCCCGACTCTGGCGGTGCGCGGAGCTGCCCCGGCCAACGGCCTGTTCGGCCAGGTTGTCGATGAGCTCCCAGTCGTCGAACCGTTCGAGCTGCGGGCGGACCTCGGTGAGCAGCCGGCGCAGCATGGCCTGGGCCGGTATAGGGCCGGTACCGAGGATGTCGACGAGGTCGCCCTCCAGGCCGGACCGGGCCGCCCGCCAGGTCGCCGCGCGCAGCAGCTCCGCGCGCGGCGGCGGGGCCTGGCCGCCGGCCTCAATCTTCTCGATGGCCTGGCACACCAGCGCCCGGAACAGCCCGGCGATGAGGATGACGTTGTCGACGTCCGGGCAGGCATCGCAGATGCGCAGCTCGACGGTGGGCAGGTGGGCCGACGGGCGGACGTCGAAGTAGACCATCCCCGGGTCGCTGATCACCCCGGACTTGATCAGGTCCGCCACGAGCTGGTCGTACTCGGCGGCGGTCCGGAAGGACCCGGCGACCCCCGCGGTCGGCCAGCGCTGCCACACCAGCGTGCGCATGCTCGCGTAGCCACTGTCGGCACCCATCCAGAACGGCGAGCTGGCCGAGAGCGCCAGCAGCATCGGCAGCCACGGCGCGGTCCAGGCGACGACGGCCATCGCGAGGTCACGGTCGGCCACGTCGACGTGCACCTGAGCGCCGCAGATGAGCTGCTCGCGCGCGACGATCTGGTAGTCCTCAGTCATCTGCTCGTAACGGTCGTCCCGGGAGACGTCGAGCAGATCCATGTCCACGATCGGCACGGTGCCCGCGGCGGCCGGCCCGAGCCCAAGCTCGCCGGTCACCTCCGCGAGTCGCCGCCGCAGATCGAGCAGGTTCGTCCGCAGCTCCAGCAGATCCGCCGTCGGCTGACTGTTCGTCTCGACAACCGATTTCAATAGCTCTGGGGAGAACGAGTCCCCGTCGAGCCGGCGGAGGATTTCCTCGGCCCTGGGAACGAGCTGACGGGTGGTGAGATCGAGGATGTGAAATTCCTCCTCGACGCCGACGGCCACGATTCGTGCGTCGCTCATGGCGGGCTACGCTACGGCCTGCCGGTTACACATGCGTGTCACAGCTATGACCCGCCTCGGGAAGAATCCCGCATTACTCGCCACGGACCTGCACCCCCACCCTTGTCGTCGCCGGGTACCGGCCGCCACCCGACGCCTCGCCCGAGGCCTCGCCCCGGCCCACCTGCGTGACCACGACCACTCGACCACGACCACTCTCGCCCGGTCTCGTCCGGCCCGTCCATCCGGTCCGTCGGCCCTGCTGGCGGGGCCGGCGGCCCCAACAGGGTCTCTACTATCCCGCCGGGCCTCGATAAAACGTGACGAAACGTGCAGGGCGCGGACTCTCCGATGTGGCTGTCCGATGCGGCTGTCCGATGCGGCGCGCGGTCGCTCGACCGGCTCACCGGCGGGAGGATCGACGGATGCGGCGGGACGGGCGGATGCGGCGGGACGAGGTCTACATCGGGGTGATCGGGCCGGCCAAGGCCACCGTCCGTGAGGTCGCCACCGCCGAGTCCGTCGGACGGCGTCTCGCCGAGGTCGGCTGGTACGTCGTCTGCGGGGGCCTGGGCAGGATCATGGCAGCGGCCTGCCGGGGCGCCCGATCGGTCGGCGGGACGACGATCGGGCTGCTGTCGGGCCTGTCCCGGGACGAGGGAAACGACCATCTCACCGTCAGCCTCCCGACCGGGCTGGGCGAGCTGCGCAACGGCCTGCTCGTCCGCGGCAGCGACGCGTTGGTCGCCGTCGGCGGAAGCTGGGGAACGCTCAGAGCCTGTTTTTG
>NZ_CDWTMO010000073.1:0-6467 GCF_977946435.1 Frankia sp. CgKIO3
TCGATGGACACCACGGCGCGAACCAGCGAACAGGGGGCAGTCAGCGGCCAGCCGCGGTGGTGTTCGACTGCGATGGATTGCTCGTGGACAGCACGGCGGCATGGGCCACCGCGTTCGACGAGGCAGCCGCGGCCGTCTCCTTCGAGTTGGACGACGCGATGCGCGGGCAGCTGGTCGGCAGCTCCGTCGCGTCGGGGGCCGCGCGGATCGCGCGCTGGGGCAACCAGGAACACGAAGCTGCCTTGATCGCATCGGTGCTTCACCGTTCGCTGCGGCAGGCGGTGAAACGTGACCCTACCTCGCGCCATGCCGGGCGCGGCCGCCCTGCTCGCTGGCCTGAGCGGCAGCGTACCGATGGCGGTCGCCTCGAACAGCCCGGCCGATGTACTCGTCGCGATGCTCATCGGCGCGGGATTCGATGTGGCGTTCGACGCGACCATCGCCGCGGACGATGTCGACCTACCCAAGCCTCACCCGGAGGTCTACCTAACCGCCTGCTCGGCCCTGGGAGTTGATCCGCGCGACGCGGTCGCCGTCGAGAACTCCAGGATCGGGGCAATCGCCGCGCAGCGGGCCGGTCTGGCGGTCATCGTCGTTACCACCGGAGACTGGCCGCAGAGCACACCCCTGCCGTGGCCGGCGGAAGGACGCCCTCTCCTGGTGACCCCGTCCCTGACCGAACCAGCCGTCATTCGCCAGCTCATGCCGTCATGACGAATCCCCCGGCGACGCAGGCGACCGGCAATGTGAACGGCGGCCGGGCGACGTCGACGACACGGCTTGGAGTACTCACCGATCTTCATCTCGCTGCTTGGTAGGTGCGGGAGGGCCCGTGGCTCGGCTGCCCGGGCGCGCCGGGCCCTCCCGGTGAGTTTCAGGCTGACCACGCTCGCCCTTCGTGGAGTGCGAGGGTGCCCTCCTGTGCCTGCGGGAAGTGTGAGCCGACCCCGTCGGTTCCTGGCTTCGACAGCTCGTTCCAGATCCACTCCCGGCTGTGGTTCGCAAGCTTGACGTCGACGTCGCCAACGCTGTGCCAGCTCGGGTGGTGTAACTGGTGCGGGCAGGTGATCGCGTCACCGAAGAACAGGATCCGCTGGCCGCCGCTGGCCGCCGCTGGCCGCCATGACGCTGGTGTGCCCCGGGGTGTGACCCGGGGTCGGCATCAAGGAGATTCCCGGCAACACTTCCAACTTTTCACGGTCCAGGAGTTGAACGCTGCCGGCATCACGCAAGCCAGCAAGCGAGAGCTGCTGATCGATAATGAACTTCCGCTCATCGTCGTCTTGCCCATCCGTGGATTTTCTGGCCGACTCCTGGAAGTACGTGTAATCAGCCCCGCCGATCCAGATCCTGGCCTGAGGGAACAAATTAGCGTTCGGATCGACGAGCCACCCGAAGTGATCACAGTGCAGGTGTGTCACGACGACATCCTCCACCTCCTCAGGGTTGACACCGATGGCGGAAAGCTGCTCCGGGAGAAGCCCGCCCTGGACTGAGCCATGTGATAGCAGCTCACCCGAGGCTTGCCACACCGTACCGGTAATCTTTACTGGGCCCAGCCCCGCATCGATCAGGACGAACCTTCCGTGTGGATTGCGGATGAGGAAGCACCCCAGGGGCAGCACCGCCAATGCGCCACCCGGTTCGAAGAGTGAGCTGTACACCGGCTCGGCCGCACCAGGTCCCAGATATGTCCGCTCCGGACGAAACACACCGTCGGTGAGGGCCCAGACATCGAATTCACCCATCCGCCGATAGCGTGGTAGTGGCAGGGCAACACGATCGGCGCTGCCGAGTTCAACGGCGGCGTTTAGCACTTGGCTAGCGCGTTTCCCAGCGAGACACCTGCCTTCGCCAGGGACCCCTTGGTGTAGAGCGTGAAGTCGAGGTTCACGACCGTTTCCACCGGACGGCCCGTCAACTTGTTGACGATCTGATCCACCGCGTTGGCGCCAATCTCCCGCTCCGGAAGAGATGTGATTGCAGCGACTTCTCCTGCGTTCAACTGGGCAATGCTGGTGTCATCCGAACCGCCGTAACCGCCAACAATTTCCAGATCCGCGCCGCGCTGCTTGGCGGCCGTCACGATGCCGGTTGTCGCCTGAGTCTCAGTACCGAAGACGCCGAAGAGGTCAGGATGACGAGCCAGCATGGCGGCAGCGGTCTTCGTGGTGTCAGCTACGCCGCCAGCATCGAACTGCGCCCCAACGTAGGTAATGTTGTCGTACTTCTTAATCTCAGATTCGAAGCCATGCCACTCCCCGTCAGCAGCAGCGCTACCACCGGCAGTGAACGTCATGAGGCCGACCTTGACCTTCTTACCGTTTGCCTTCTCGGCCAGGTACTTGGCCGCTAGGGCCCCACTCTGCTCGTTATTAACAAGGCTTTGAGCCGTCAATTGATCAGTGTTAGTCAAGTTATTGATTGCGGTGGCAACGTGGATTCCCTTGTCGACCACCGACTTGATGGGTTCGTACATGGCGTTCGGATCCGTCGGGCTGATTACCAGCCCATCCGGGCTGGTCGCCAAGGCGGCGTTTAGAACCGGGATCTGGGATGCGGGCGTGAATTCGGCAGCGTACTGCCTTGTGATCGAAACACCAAGCCGCTCCGCTTCCGCTTTAGCTCCGCAATATACGCCCCCGTAAAGCGGTGCATTATAGGCGACATAGATGAACTTCTTTCCTTCTGCGCTGCCTGATTCGGGCGCATTTGCAGCAGGAGTCACGGCCGCTACGGCGCTTCCGCCGGAGGCGGTTTCGGACGATGAATCGGATCCGGACGAGGTTGAGCAGGCGGCCAAGGCGACCAGGACCGCCAAGGCTGCGGCAGAGGCGGGTGCCTTCCGGAGGCAGGTGGGTCGAGTACGCATTATGATTCCTTCGGGTGCTGATTGGTGCGTGAGTGGGGAAGTATCACGGCGTTACCGAGAAACTGAGAATCGAGCGCTCTCTGGCTTCGGCTTCGAGATATGCCGTGAAGGGAGACCCGGAGTCAGGTGGTCTTGGAGTAGGAACGGCGCACCTGGTCGCCCCAGAGGGCGAGGATGAGGGCGACGCCGACGCTGATCTGCGCGTAGAAGGGGTCGACCCCAGCGACGACGAAACCGTTCTGCAGTACGGCGGGGATGAAGACACCGATCAGTGCGCCGATGGTGCTTCCGACTCCGCCATAAAGACTGGCTCCGCCGAGCGCGACCGCGGTGATGGCGTTTAGGGCATCCGTGCTGTGGCCGCCGATGGTTGTGGTGGAGAAGCGGGCGAGGTTGAGGAACGCGACGAATCCGTACCCGAGGCCGGCCAGTGCGTACACCCTCATGGTGTGCAGATCGACCTGCACTCCGGCGCGCTGCGCTGCGATTCGATCGGATCCGATTGCGAAGGTGTAGCGGCCGAAGCGCGTCCTGCGGAGGCAACGGGTGGCCGCGACGACCACGACAGCGGCTATGATCACGATCGTGGGGATTCCGAAGACACGACCGATACCAACGCTTTTTGTAAGCGCGGCGGGCACCGTCGCAAGGTCGGTTCCCCGACTGATCACGTAGGCGGCGCCCTGCGCGATTCCGAGCGTTGCGAGAGTTGCCACGAACGCTGCGAGCTTGATCTTCGTCACCAGCAACCCATTCAGCAGCCCCCAGCCCAGGCCGGACACCAGTGCGACGACGAACCCGAGCAGGATGGCGTCCGCGCCGCCAGCTGTTCCGCCCATCGCCTGGAACGTCGTGGCCGTGATGACCTCGGTGAAGGCGATGATGCCGCCGATGGAGAGGTCGATCTGGCCGCTGACGATGACAAGCGTCGTCGCCATAGCCAGGACGATCAGGATACTGCTGTCCGAGACGAGGTTCTTGAGGTTGCCGACGGTGGCGAAGCCACCGGGCTGCCACACGCAGAACATCACGATTAGCGCGACGAGCCCGGCGAGCACGCCCACCTCGGGATTGCTGGCGATGCTCCGCAGGCGATAGGGATGAGCCGTTCCCGCGGTGCGCGAGGAGTCCATGTCAGTTGCCGTCGTGTGGTCGGTTGCCGTCGTGTGGTCGATTGCCATTAGCCGAGTCCCGTCATCGCGCCCACGAGCCGTTCCATGGTTGCCTCACCGATCGGGATCGATGCGACGCTGCTACCCAGTCGCATCACGACGATCCGGTCGACCACTTCCAATAGCTCGGGGATGTTGTGGCTGATGAGGACGACCGCGACGCCGCTGGCGGCTGCCTGCTTGACCAGCTTGGCGACCTGCTCGGTCTGGCGGACGCCGAGCGCGGCGGTCGGCTCGTCCATGAAGATGATGCTGCGGGAGAACGCCATGGCCCGGACGACCGAGATGAGTTGCCGTTGCCCGCCGGAGAGGTTGCGGACCGCGACATCCAGCGAGGGCAGGCGCAGATCAGCCCGGTCGAAAACTTCGGTCGCTGCCTTCCGCATGCCGCGCTGGTCGAGCGTGCCGAGCGGCCTTCGGCCGGGCGCGAATCGTTCCCTGCCGAGGAAAAGGTTTGCGACCGGGTCGAGGTCGGGTGCCAGGGCAAGGTCCTGATGGACGACCTCGATACCGTGGGTGCGTGCCACGGTCGGTGACATGAGGTGCGCGGGCCGCCCGTCGATGTCGACGGTGCCGTTGTCAGGGCGAAGGGCCCCGGTGAGGGCCTTGACGAGAGTGCTCTTCCCGGCGCCGTTGTCGCCGACCAGGCCGATGACTTCGCCGGACGCGATCTGCAGATCGGCACCGCCAAGCGCCCGCACATGCCCGAACGATTTGGTGATGCCGCGCGCGACGAGCCGTGGCGTGTCCGGCACGTCGGTCGGCGGCGTTTGACCGGGTGCGGCGAGGCAGCCCACAAGCTGGTCGCCCGCGAGCGGAATGCCCGTGCGCCGGACTGCGATGATCTGGGTCGTCATGGTCGTCCTCCGTCGGGAAGGAACGGGTCATGGACTGAGTGCGGTGTGGGCTTCGGAAGCGGTATTCGGCCAGCGCGTCCGCGGTCAGGGTTTGCACGGCCTGTGTTCGTTCCGGGTCGGCGAGGACCACTCTGACGAGGGCCACCCATCGCACGGGCGATCACGTCCGCGACGTCCACATAATCAGGGCACAGGGCATCGGGCTGTTTCGGTTACTCGACGCCCTCTGCGGTGGGCCCTCGACGCTGGCGCCCTCTGCGCCGATAAACTCGATCATGGCGACCTCGGTCGGGGTCAACTGGATGTCCGCGGCGGCGAGGCTGTCGCATGGCCAGGGACAGGACACGGCGGGCTGGCCGACTGCATTGCGCTGCGCGTCAGCCGCGCGAGGGATCGTGGTAGTCCTTGACGACGGTTCCGAAGTCAAGTTCCAAGTTCATGACGGTGTAAACCGCGCGTACCGGGCCGACTGGCTTGAGACGGGTGATTGGGTCTAGGTCGCTCTCTGGGCCGAAGTCGACTGCGCCGGTGCCGGCGAAGATCTCCGGTTTGCCGTCGCTGCCAACGACCGGCTCGGCGGTGAAGTCGTCGACGACCAGCTGCAGCACCGCTGGGGGCTCGTCCCATTCGGCCGAGGGGATGTACTTCAGGCACAGCCCTGCATGCTGGGGCAGCTCGGACCTGTCGGCGAAGCGCTCCAGCCGCATCCGACCCGAGGCGATCATGAATGCGGAATTGGCATTCGATGAAGCCGCAGGTCTCGCGATGCGGACCGAACGTGGAGAACGTGATGTCCTGAAACCACAGGTGTACCTGCGGCGTGTCGCTTACCGGCTCCACCTCTTCCGGCAACAGCTCAAGCACCGGCTCCAGTGCGGTCTCGTAGGTGAAGATCAGGTTCCGAGAGCCACGGTAGAAATGCGGCGGGCGCGAGTATAGCGCGCCCCAGGCCGGGCCGCTGAAGGCCATCTTCTCCGGTGTCAGTCGTCCCATGACTCTCTCCTTTGATCTTAAAAATGAGCGGAATCAAGTGGTCAGGGCGACACATGCCCTGACCACTTGATTCCGCCCGCGTCAGCAACACTCGCCACATCGGCGCCATTGGAACCGATCGTTATATTCATGGAACATAGCTACATGAAATAAAGTTCCAATGAACGCTGGGTGTACTTCCTGTATCGAGAAGAGATCGAAATTTTGCGCCGACACTGCCCATTACACAGGGCTAGCTGGTGCTCACGGACGGATCTGAAACCCCTTACAGCCGACCACCCCTACGTCCGCCAAGCAGCTCGGTAGAGCCGCCACCGGGGCGAGCGAACGCGCCGATCACGGCCCTACCGTACGATCAAGATCAAGTAATGTCGGACTGGTACGGCGGGGGACCTGTCGTCCAGCGAGAGGTGCGTCGTTGCGTCACGGCCATAGTGGGTTACTCCAGGCGTATCGACCGTCGTCAACGACGGTCACGCGGCAATACTTTCCGGCAAAGGCGCTGAGCTCGAAACATTGCAGTGGGTAGTCGATCGTCGATCATGTTCGGCGGCTAACATGTCGCCGGTCCGA
>NZ_CDWTMO010000073.1:7059-19888 GCF_977946435.1 Frankia sp. CgKIO3
CCCGGTCTGGGCGCGCAGCGCCTCGATCTCCCTGTTCGCCCGCTCCAGCGCGGCCTCGGTCCCGGCCAGCCTCGCCAGCGTCTCGGCGAGCGCCGCGGCCTGTGTCACGACCAGCGCCGCGAGCTCGTCGTACGACGGCGCGGACGGATCTTCGGGCACCATCGGGCGATGTGCGTCGTGCCTTCCGGTTCGCGACTCGGGGCGCCGCTCATGCCGGTCGTCCTACGCTTACGGCCTGTCGAACCATCCACCTCGATCCACCACTAGGGGCAGTACCTATGCGCGTCGTCTCCCTACTGCTCGTGCTGTGCATCGGGAGTGGACTGACCGACCTGAAGCTGTACACCGACCTTGTCCACCAGCGCCAGCAGGGAACGCTTAAGATCGCGCGTGCGGTGGTATCCGACCCGCTCCTGGCCCGGGCGGTCATGGGGAAGGATCCCGCGGGGGAGGTGCAGGCTCTCGCCGAACAGGCCCGGCGACTCACAGGAGCGCAGTCCGTGGTCGTCATCAACAGCCGGGGTATCCGCTGCTCCGATCCCGATCCGAAGAACATCGGCAAACCGGTCAGCGCCGACCCCTCGGGTGCCCTCCACGAACAGGAGACTGTCAGTCGCGGGTCCGGGAGCCTGGGGTCGTCCGTGCGCGCCGAGGTTCCGCTGCGCGACACCGACGGTAAGACCGTCGGTGAGGTCAGAGTCGACGTCAGCATGAAGGATCTGCACCACCAGTTGCTCACGCAGCTGCCCAGCGCCGCGGAGAATCTGGGCCTGCAAGTGGTCGTCGGCATCACCACTATCATAGTGATCACGCTACATAACCGGGCCGAGCTCAAAAAAATTGCCCGCGAACTCAAAAAAATTGTCCGCGCAATCGACGATCTCTGGGGTCATCTCAGGGACCGGCCCGCACCGCCCGACCGGCCCGCACCGCCCGACCGGCCCGCACCGCCCGACCGGCCCGCACTGCCCGCACTGCCCGACCGGCCCGCACCGCCCACCCAGCCTGCACCGCCCGCCCGGACCGGGGTCAGGGAAGAGATCGTCGCCGTGCTGCTCTGGGCGTCCGAGCCGATGTCGGCGGCGGAGATCGCCGACCAGATCGGCCGGGACCGGTCCACGGTCCAGCGGTACCTCAAGGATCTCAAGGAGGCCGGCTACGTCACCATGATCTTGGACAGCGGGTCCCGCGGGCGTCCCAGACACCTTTACCGATGGCTCGGCAAACCCTGGCCCCCGCCCGCCCGAACCCCTAACGGCCACGGCCGGGTACCCGGAGTATCTCTGTCTTCTCCTCTCCTTCCCCCGGGTACCGGGCCCGGCCAGGGCGGGCCGCCGCTCGGACCTGGGCCGGCTATGACTACCGCGACGGTGGGCGCACCCTCGAAGGCGCCGCCATCCGTGTCGCCCAACGGGTTGCAGCGATCTGGCGCAACCACACGACCGGCCTCTTCCAGCGGGCATGGGTACCGTCGAGGAGGCGGCAGGGAAGGCCTACGGCGTGCCTACCGGGAGAGTTGCCGGGGTAAAGCCGGGCACCGCCCCTACTAGTCGGTACACGGTGAACACGAGAACCGTTCCGGTCTCGCCCACCCGCGCCCGCCCGCGTCCAGTGGGACGGCGAGCAGGCCCACGGCCGGCTGACCGTCCGGGTGAGGCGGAGCCGTCGTAGTGTGCGCCGGGCGCGGGAAAGCCGCGCACAGGGGAAAGGATGGCAGCACGTCCGCGGTTCGTGGGCTGATTCGCAGGCTGAAAGGCCAGGAGGACGCCGGTTAATACCGGGGTGCCGTGGCCGGGCCTCGTCGAGGCTCGGGCGCGGGTACCGGGGATTCAGATGAAACCGCACCGTTGGGCGGCCGACGGCCGTGAGCGTCGGTTTGTTGACTTACATAACCTCGTGGCAGGCTCGGCTGGTGCTGATCCTGGGCTGGCATCGGGTCCGGGGGAACAGGGGGCTCGCACGGCCGGGGTGGACGGGCGGACCGGCTGGGCCATCGAGGCCGGGCGTGGCGTGGAGGAATTTCTTTCCAACATTCGCGCGAAGCTGGAGAGGCAGCGGTTCCGGCCGTTTCCGGTCCGGGAGACAAAGATTCTGAAGGGTGCCCGAAAATGGCGCCGGTCAGGGATTCCCGTGACCCGTGGCCAGGTCGTCCTGGCAGCCTTCTCCTGGTCCTGGAGCCGATCCTGGAAGTGGCCTTCCTCCCCTCCAGTTACGGATTTCGCTCGGGCCGGCGGGCGTATGACGCGATAGCTGAGACCCACAACTTCGCCATCCAGGGATACGAGTGGATGTTCGAGGGGAAAATCGAGGTCTGTTTCGACAACATCTCGCACTTGGTCGTCATGGGCCGGCTGCGGAAAAGGGTCACTGACAGACGCGTGCCCACGCTGGTGAAGGCGTTTCTGAAGACTGGGATCCTTGGTGAGGATCAGGTCAGCACCGGTGGTTTGACAGCACGCAACAGGCCACGGTATGATCGGCGCGTAAACGTGTGGAGGGCCCGGTGCCCAGTAATGGGTACGCCGGGTTCGGGGGACGGCCCGGGGAGACGGGTCGGTGGAAACACCAGTACCGCGCCCCGGGTCGGTCCCACCTCGCCAACAAGGCGGTCGGTGATGTCCGCCGGAGGGCCACCCACCGGATCCGCGGCCGCCGCGGCCGCGCTACCGACCCCGAGTACACGATCAAAGGACTTCTCGTCCGGGGCCCCGCGGACGCTCACCCCGGCCGGCCGCAACCGGATCCTGACCACCCCGGCAACCCTCGGCGGCGAGGCCGCCTTCGAGATCGACGCTGCCTGGCGCGCGAAGAACCTCCTGCTCGAATACACACAGCACACAGAGCACATGGCTTCAAGATTCAGAACGGGCTCTCGCGCCTGATTGTCAAGGACGCCCGCAAGGTTTGGAAGAAGCGGGCTGGTTCACCCGCCGGAGATATGGCTGTGACCAACGGGTGGACGCTTCAGGATCTTCCCGGCCTCTCGGGTAGGTGGAAAACCCGACCTCTCGGGTAGGTGGAAAAGTTGCGCATAGGGCAGTAGACTACTGAATCATTATGGACACCATATATTCCTTCCGATCCCGGCGGCCCCGGACACCGAGACACCGTGACCGTCGAGCCATGGTGACGGTGCTTGGCGCCCTCGTCATTCCATCGGCTCTGTTCCTCAGTGGCTGCGGCCAGGACTACAAGCAGGACAACGGCGGCGCCGTGCCCGTGCCGCGGTCCAGTACCGAGAGTTTGCAAGGCGCGACACCCCGGCCGGCGCCGGCCGGGGTCATCGGCCACGTTACGAATGGCCTGGCCCAGACGGCGGTCCCCACCCCTCCCGGCGGAAAATTCTAAGAACCTGTTTTAAATCTTGTCTTGACCTCGGACGCGCGCCGAGCGCCAGGGATCGGACTCCGGCGCTCGGCGTGCCAACCGGTCGACAGCTTGCTTTATCGGGCTGGGATACGGGATCGGGGTAATTCTAAAACAGCTTTTTAGGTCGGTGGCCTAGGGGATTCGCACCCTTGGGCAGGTAGAGGCAGGGTGACAGGGCGATCCCGAAGAGCAAATCCTGCAGCCGTTGACCTGTCCGTGGTCTTCCCGACGGGCTGACGAGCGGGAGTGACCCGGTCGGGTCGCGCGGGTCGAGAACATCCTCGCCCCATCTACACCACATCCGACCGAGTTACGAAACAACCTTTTGTAGGATACGGGTGTTTGACGGCAAGGCCAGCGCTAGCGTCGGGCAGCGGAATGTGCGCTTTCGGTGTCGCTGGTGGGGTCCAGCCGCCGTAGTGTCTCGTCTGCGCTGTGCTCCACCCGTTGCATCGTGAGGTGCAGGATCGGCGGGGTCATCATGGTGGTGACGAGCGCCACGAGAACCACCACCGTGTAAGCTGCCGTGTTCAACACGCCGAGGCGCAGCCCCACTCCGGCGACGACCAGGCCGATGACCCCGCGGGCGTTGAGCCCGGCGCCGAGCGCGAGGGCCTCCCAGTGGCCGAGCCGGCTGGCCCGGGCGCCGAGGTAGGCGCCGGCGAACTTGCTTGCGACGGCAAGCAGCAGGACCACCAGGCCGGCGGCGAGGACCGACAGGTCGGTGAGCTTGCCGAGATCGACCCGTAGCCCGGCGGTGGCGAAGAAGATCGGCGCCAGCACGGTGAGCACCACCGTCCGCAGCGGCGCGACCCGGTCGGGAGCGAAACCCCGGCTGGAACCGATGACGATGCCGGCGATGAACGCGCCGAAGACCGCCTCGAGTCTCAGCGCCTCCGTGGCCGCCGCCGCGGCCAGGATCAGTACGGTGATGGCCACGATGTGGCCATCACCGTGGCGCGCCGTGCTGGCGTATCGAAGTGCCCTTCGGACCGTCGGAGGACCGGCTACCAGGGCGGCCAGCACGGCGCCGAGCACGCTGACCACCGGCACGGCGATGTCACTGCCACGCACGCCCGTGGTCGCCATCGCCGACATCATGGAGAGTACGGACCACCCGGCCACGTCGTCGACTGCGGCCGCGGCCAGGGTGAGCTGGCCGACGTTGCGGTCCAGCAGGTTCATGTCGATAAGGATCTTCGCGGCTACCGGGATCGCGCTGACCCCGAGCGCGACGCCGAGGAACAGCGCGAACACCAGCCGATGGGCGCCGTCCGCGGCGAGAGAGCCGGGCAGCAGCAGACCCGCCAAGACGCCGAGGCCCACCGGAACCAGAAGCCCGGCGAGGCCGACCCGGGCGGCGGTCAGACCCCGGCGCCGCAGCATCTGGATGTCCATCTCTATGCCGATGAATCCGACCAGCAGAATCACGCCGAGCTGGCCGACGGCGTCGAGGAGATGGAACTGGTCGGCCCGTGCGGGCAACAGCCAGCCGGCGAAGCCAGGCGCGAGCGTGCCGAGCAGGGATGGCCCGAGGATCACGCCGGTGAGGAGTTCACCCACCACTGCCGGCATTCCCAGCCGCATTGCTGCCCGCCCGAGGAGATAAGCCAGCCCAAGCAGGACGGCGATCTGGAGCAGGAAAACGAGAAGTACATGGGACGACAGCGCGGCTACCGGACCGGATGCGTTGACCATCACTACTCCTGGGAAGGGCAGGCGGACGTCTAAACCGACGGTGACGCCGAGCACGAGCGAGAGTGGGAGGATGAGGTAAACCGCGGGTAGGTCCGATGCGCTGCGTACATAACCGTTGCTCCCCTCGGGCCGGCGAGCGTTTCTCGGTAGATCATCGGGTCAGCCGCCAACCGCCCGGATGATGGTTTTTGCGTACGTGTCGTAGGCGTTGCCCTCGGTCAGGAGCAGACGGGGGATGACGAGCTCACATTCCAGTAGCCGCAGCACACGGTGTTCGTCCCGCAAGCCGTCAACCCGGCCGAAGATCAACGGTCCGTATCGGTTTTCCAGTGCTTCATACACACCGTACGCCCATTCACGCTCGGCTGGTGTCGGCTGGATCACTTCGTTCCGGCCGCCGAACCGTTCGTGTGCCCACCAGCCGCCGTCCCGGGCGACTCTTTTGCGGACTGTGTGGCTCAACTTTCCGTCTAGGAAGACGAAGGAAAGTTCCCCGTGGGTCAGGATCGATGAAAGAAATGGCTGGACACAGACGTGATGAGTGGACACCAGGTCACGGAGCAGAGTCTCGGGTTCCGTGTCGCGGCGTGGTGCCAGGCCCGTCGTCGACGTTGCTTTGTGGCCGTTCCGGACGAAGTGCGTTGCTGAGATGCTCGGCCCGCTCCGTGAGACCCGGAAGGTGCGCCAGGAGCCGGCCGAGACGGTTGGCTTGATGACGACATGGTCCCATCCGGTCTGGGCCATGAGCGTGTCAATCGTCACGTCCTCGCCCCGGGAAACCCACCGGGTCGGGATCACCGCGATGCCGTCCTGTTCGAGCTCTGACAGGTACCGCCGTTTGTCGAGCGTCCCGACGGCCACCCGCATCGAGTTCAGAATGGGAATCTTCCCGTCCAGCTCCAGGTAAAGTTTCCGGATCTTGTCAAGGAAGTCGGGCCGCTCGTGGAAGCCGCGGCACATTCGTAGGTTCACGCCATCGAACGCTGTCCAGTCGACGGCGTGCACGTTGTCGAGGTGAACCGCGACTGCCGTGACACCGTAGTCAGCCAGGGTAGTAACGATCTGTGGGTACTCCGCATGCTGCGAGTCCAAATGTAGGTAGGCGATCGGTCGCCCAGTGGTAACGGCTTTCATTCATCCTTCCTCAGTAAGGCCGCGCGGTTAGCGAATTCGTTGGCCGTCGCGCTGTCGCTGGGGCGGCGTACAAGCAGGCGTAGGCGTCGGACCGCCGTGTCCGCCCCGTCCCACAGATAGGCGGCGGTGAATCCGGCGAGCAGGGCGTACGGCCGCAGTCGGATCACCCACCGCAATCGGGTGTTGGCCGGCACGGGTAACCGGTCCAACCAGGTCGCGGTGCCCTCAGGTCGTAGTTCCGCGGGTTCCACCAGGTCATGAGCTGAAATATCTCGTCCCCGGTCCCCGCCGATCGCCAGCCACCACAGCTTAGGCAGCGGCGCGGTGACGTTCTGGACGCTACGGACCGTTGGTATATTGACACCGTGATCCAGCCGCCAGCGTGCGCGGGCAGCGAGGTTGGCCTGTAGCCGGCTCTGTATCCAATGCACGGTTTCCGGCGGCAACCACCGCCACAGCGGGGCCCGGGAGTAGAACAGCGTGGATTGGAGACGCCGCCGGACGCGGCGGTGCTTCGGGGTCTCCCGAGTGGTGTCGCCCTCGGTGTCGACGAGCCATCGGGTGAGCGCTGAACGGGTGCTGCCCACCGACCAGAAGACCATCATGTCGAGCACGTGGGACAACACGAAGAAGCGAGGGTCCGCGATCGCGGCAGTGTACTTTTCACGGACCATCGCGCGCAGCATGTGCCAGTCCTGGCGAGTGGCTCGGTTCACCCGCTCGATATAAGCCCGGTCCAGGTGCCCGGAGCGGACGTCGTCCTGGACAATGTTGGCGAGATGCCAACTGGTCACCAGGGCCAGCGCGATTCCCTGGCTGTAGTAGGCGTCGATGATGCTGCCCGCGTCGCCTACCATTGCATAGCGCTGCGGGCTGACGAACGTGTCGGTCCAGTGCTGGACGTTGCGGTAGGTCCGGAACTCAAGGAGCGACTCCGGTGCGATCACCTTGTCGAGGACGGGGTGCCGCCGGATGAGATTCCAGAACTGCTCCTGCGGAGTTCGGCCGGGTGGCGCCGACCGCTGGTCGAAAGTCGCACCGACGCTGATCCGGTCCTTCGAGAGCCGGATGACCCAGATCCAGTAACCGCCCCCCCACAAATGTACGGTGTACAGGTCGCGTTGCGTATTGCGGCCGTTAGGGAAGGTATGCGTCCACTCGTCACCGAACAGACCGTCGGTCACGCCCTCGAACTGGCCCCAGACGGCCGTCGTCTGAAATCCGTCAGTCAGTTCCCGCCGCTCCGCGGCATGTCCGCGGCCACGGGCCAACAACCGGTTGCGCCCAGAACAGTCGACGACCCAGCGCGCCCGGATGATGTTACTGTTTCCGGTTGTGCCGTCAAGCCATTCCATCTGATGCCAGTCCGCTCCCGGGGAGATCTGTATGTCGCTCACTCGGGCGGTGTCGACGAAAGTTATTCCAGCACGCCGTCGGACGGCCGCGCACATCGCATCCTCCGCTTCGGGGCGGACGATCTGCATGTCGAGGAACATGCAGCGGAACCACTTCTTGTCGGGCGCAAGATCGTAGAGATAGTGCGGCGGATGCGGGTCGGCATTGATGGCCCACTCGGTGGCGTCGCGGAAGTCTGATCTGTTCTCCGTGCCGTGGGAGAACCATACACCGAGTTTCGCGAATGATTTCTCGGTGATGAATTCGTCCAGCTCGCCCACAGTGCGGAGAAAAGCACTTGTGAAGACTAGGAACGACTCTCCGACCTTGTAGCTGTGTTTCTTATCGCGAAGGTTGTCGATCAGCGTTACTCGCAGGCCTCGTTTGGCAAGCTGAAGGGCGTTCGCCAGGCCTACGATGCCGGCACCGACTACCACGACATCAGTTTCGGAGGTCGTCCGCCGAATCGTCGGCACGCCCCCCATTGAATGGACTTTCTCGTTGGTCATCAAATCAGGGACTTGTCGAAGTTGCAGGGGGGCGCGGGTCGGCCTCGTCTGCCGGCTGGCTTTTCGCACTTGGTCTCGCATGCTTGGTCTCACATGAAATTTACTTCGTCATAAGTGCACAGGGCTGGTGTCGACGATATCAAGGGGCTTGTGTTGGCCAGCTCGCTCACCAGCAGCTCAGTGGGCTCGACGAGGTGGACATCTCCCTCCACTCAGTGCGTCCCACACGAACCGGCGGGCTGCCCGCGCCGACGTCGGATGCGGGGGCAGCGCCATGATCAGGCTGGGGTACCGCGCCAGTCGCCGCGGCTCCGGCGCCTGGCATCCCAAGGCTGCCGGCAGTGCAGTCTGCGTTCTCGGCATGGGCACAGCCTGAGCGACGGACCGGCGTGCGGGGACGGGAGAACTACCTGTTTCACTACCTGTCCGCCCCAGTTGTGTCCCCCCGCAGGTAGCGGGACGGTGTTGTATGTGTCCGGACGTGGAAGGTCGAACCTGCCGGCGGAACTGACCAGCTTCGTCGGTCGCAGACGGGAGCTGGCAGAGGCATTGCGGTTGCTGTCCGGCGCCCGGTTGCTCACGCTGACCGGACCCGGGGGGGTCGGGAAGACCCGCCTCGCCCTTCGGCTCGCGGCGGACCGGCAGCGCGCGTTCCCCGACGGTGTCTGGATCGCCGAGTTGGCCGACCTCGACGACCCGTCACTGGTCGCCGACGCGGTCGCCGAGGCGATGGGCCTGCAGCGCCTCTCCGGGCGATGGACCGCGGCGACGCTCGCCGCGCACCTTGCTCCGCGCAGGATCCTGCTCGTGCTCGACAACTGCGAGCACCTCGTGGACGCGTGTGCCCGGCTCGTCGACACCCTGCTGCGCGCGGGCCCGGGCCTGCGGGTCATCGCAACCAGCCGCCACCTGCTCGGGGTGGCCGGGGAACGGGTGCTGGGGGTGCCCCCGCTGAGGGTGCCCCCGGTGCCGGCCCCGGGCGCGGACCAGTCCGCCTTGGCTGGCGGGCTCGTCCAGTACGAGGCGGTGAGCCTGCTGGCGGAACGCGCGGCAGCGGTGCTCGGGGAATTCAGCCTCGACGAGGGCAACTGGCGGACCGTCGCGTTGCTGTGCCATCGCCTGGATGGCATCCCGCTGGCGATCGAACTGGCGGCTGCTTGGCTCCGGACGCTGTCCCTGGAGCAGATCCTCGATCGGCTCGACAGCCGCTACAGCCTGTTGACGCGAGGCAACAGAGCCGGGCCCCGCCGCCAGCAGACCCTGCGCGCGCTGATCGACTGGAGCTTCGGCCTGTGCAATCCCGACGAGCAGCAGATGTGGGCGTGCCTGTCGGTGTTCGCCGACGGGTTCACGTTGGAGGCGGCTGAGCAGGTGGGGGGTGCCAGGTGCCCGCCGGCAGTCGTGCTGGACGTGCTGAGCGGGCTGGTTGACAAGTCGATTCTGGTCCGTGACGACGACGAGGGGACGGTCCGGTTCCGGATGCTGGACACCATTCGCCAGTACGGCCAGGACCGCCTGCGCGAGTCCGGTCGGGAGCAGGACGTGCGCCGTCGGTATCTCGCCTACTACCGCCGGATGGCGGCCCTCGCCGACGCTCAGTGGTGCAGCCCGGCCCAACTGGACTGGATCAGGCGGATCCGGAGCGAGCAAGCGAACCTACGGGTTGCGCTGGACTTCTGCCTCACTACACCGGGCCTGGCGGAGACCGCTCTGTCCATCATGGTGGCCCTGTGGCAATACTGGGCCGCCATCGGGCTGCTCAGCGAGGCGCGTTTCTGGTTTGATCGGGGGCTGAGCAAGGCCACGGAGCCGGACGGGATCCGGGCCATCGGTCTGCAATCGGCCGCCCACGCCGCGTCCCTCCAGGGCGACATCACCGCGGCGGCGTCACTGCTGGCCGAGGCTCGCGATCTGGCCGCTAGGCTGCACGACCAGCGGGTGCTCGCACGCATCGCCTGCGTCGAGGTCAGGCTCGCCGCCATCAGCGGGGACAGGCCGGCGGCGGTGGAGCGCAGTCAGGACGCCCGCCGCCGGTTCGCTGACCTCGACGAGCCGTTCGGCCTCGCCCAATCACTGCTCTATCTCGGGCTGGCCCACGGAATCCGCGAGGAACAGGACGCGGCGGCGACCGTCTTCGCGGAATGCGTGGCGTTGACCGAGCGCTTCGGTGAATACTGCTTCCGCTCGTTCGCTCTGTGCGGCCTCGGTCTGGCGGCCTGGCAGCTAGGCGAGTTGGAGCAGGCGATGGAGCACCATGCCGCGGCCATCTCCCTGAAATACGCGTTCCACGACCATGCCGGCATCGCTGTCGCGCTGGAGCAGCAGGCGTGGGTCATGGCCTCGGCCGGCCGGCACCACGAGTCCGCGGTCCTGCTCGGCGCGGCCGGGCGGATCTGGCGTGAGACCGGGGCGTCGATCGCCGCCTTCGGGCTCGCCCCGTTCCACCACCGATGCGAGGCGTCCCTGCGACGCGTCCTAGGTCAACGGAAGCTCGAACGCGCCCTGGCGCAGGGCGCGGAACTCGACCTGGACGAGGCCGTCGCCGCGGCTACCCAGGGCACCGGGACTCCTGTCGCCCACCCCGTCGTTCCCGCCGGCGAGCCGGAGGTGTCCCTGACCCTCCGGGAGCGTCAGGTGGCGGACCTCGTCGCCCGCGGCCTGAGCAACAAGGAGATCGCGAGCTACCTGGTGATCGCCCAGCGCACAGCGGAAGGTCACGTCGAGCGTATTCTCGGCAAGCTCGGTTTCACCTCACGGGCCCAGATCATCGCGTGGGTAAAGGACAGCAGCAGGAGCCTCCAGGAACGTACGTGTGAGCCGCAGCGACATGTTGGCGAGCGCGAGCGGATCGCTCCTACCCCGCCCCCGCATCCTCATGGAGATTCTGTAGGCGGACAACCTCACGGGTAGTTACGGGCAGCGACTTCGCTGGCGACTGTAGATCATCGACCTCGAGCGGGCGGAGGTCGTCGTGCTGGCCTGCCACTACCGTCCCCGGGTACAGAGGGCACCCAACCCGGTCGTGTCCATCTCATGTGGAACGTGACAACCCAGTCGAGGTCCAAGTGGAGGTTTTCCGCCTGCTGGGCTGACCGTGAGGAACGCTGATCTCCTCGGCAGCGAGAATGGCGGCGGCGAGACGCTCGGTCGTGACGGTGGCCGGTCATGAGGTCACCTCGGTCGGATCATGCGGCCGAACAGTGCGATCGCCGACGTCTGCAACTCGGCAACGCTGGGCGTGAGTCGCTGCCGCGCGGCGTCCCAGGCGGCGTCCCCAGCGGCGTCCCGAACGGCGTCCCAAGCAGCCTCCCGGGCGGCGGCCTCCTGGGCGGCGGCCCAGGCGGAGGCCCAGGCGGCATCCCAGGCGGCCTCCCGGGCGGCGGCCCAGGCGGCATCCTGAACGGCCCGAACGGCGTTGCAGGCGGCGACCCAGGCGGCATCCCAGGCGGCCTCCTGAACAGCGGGCCAGGCCTCCTGGGCGGCGGCCCCAGCGGCGGGCCAGGCGGCTTCCCAGGCGGCATCCCGAACAGCGGGCCAGGCGGCCTCCCGGGCGGCGACCCAGGCGGCATCCCAGGCGGCATCCCGAACAGCGGGCCAGGCGGCCGCCCGGGCGGCGGCCCGGGCTTGCGCAGCGTGCGACGCTGCATCGCGGACGATGTCACCGATCGCCGCCACATCCTCCAAGCTGGCGATCGGCCTGTGGTTGGCGAGCAGATCTGCATACGCGGTCGGCCCCGGGACCAGGCGTAGCCAGGTCGGCGTGCACACCCGGACGAGCCAATCCAGTGCCAGACACCCGCGCGCCTCGTCCAGTCCGTCGGCGGCCGTACCCATGAGCTGCGGGATGTACGGCTTGAGCTTCTGCCGCTTGTTGTTGGGCAGGACATCGTTCAGGATGCGGCCGAAAGCCCCGAGCACGGGCGAGACGCACTCGGGGTGGTCGGACCAGGGCTCGTCGGCGAGGTATGACACCGCCTCCAGGAGGCAGCTGCCCTGCTTCAAGTTGTCATGGCCGCCCTTGGCCAGGACGAGCGTGGCGAGGTCAAGCGCGTGCATCAGACTGTCACCATTCCGGGGTTCGGGCGGGGCGGGGGCGAGGGTTCGTCGCGCCATTGGTAAAGGTGCTTGGGACGCCCGCGGGACCCGCGGTCCAAGATGAGGTCGACGTAGCCATCCTGATCGAGATCATGGAGGTACCGCTGGACCGTGGACCGGTGTCGGCCGATCTTGTCGGCGATTTCCTCCGCCGCGATCGGCTCGGACGCCGAGCGCAGCTCGACGACGATGTCCTCCATGATCTGGCGCGAGCGGTTCCTGCGGAGGCGTAGGTGGACCACTGCGGGAACCTCCTCCCATAGATGCGGGCGGCCCTTTGCCGCCCATTCATCGGTAAGCTCTCCCGCGATGATCGGGTAGTGAGCGATTAAGTCGACTACAACCATACGGCTGCGCCGCGGGTAATGCATGCAACTAGGCACGCTCGTGCTCCTTTTGTGCGGAAGCATTTTTTCGGCGGTGTTTTCGCGAGGTAAAATCGCAAAATCGAGATCCCATGCCCGGAGAGCACGGAACACACAAAAAGAGAAATTCTCACGGAAAGTGTCGGCTTCCCGGCTCATTCCTGCAGCTCACCGCTGTACGATCTTCGTTCCAATCTCGATGCACAGAACACGCAAAAAGCGAACTATCTAGAAAACGTCTTGGCTCCAGAATATTCGTGCAGT
>NZ_CDWTMO010000074.1:0-19147 GCF_977946435.1 Frankia sp. CgKIO3
AGCTGGAGCTGCTTGATCGGTTTCCGCCCGTCGAGCCCGACGAGCCGGCCGCGTCCGACGGATCGGCCGACCCGCGGTGACCGGCGGGCCGAGGTCGGTTAGGGGTCGCGGTGGCGGAACCTCGGCTCGGCCGGGATCGGCCGTTCGGGAAGGGGCGGCCGGTCGTGGCGGGCCTGGTCGACAGTGTCGGCGAGGGTGCGACGGGCCCGGGTGCTGTCCGGATGGAACGGGCCGTGCTCGCGTAGCGCGTCGGTGAGCGCGGCGCGGTAGAGGGGGACGGCGTCGGCGGGCCGGCCGGCCTGGCGGTAGGTGTCGGCGAGGGCGCCCCGGGTGGCGCGGGTATCGGGGTGGCCGGGGCCGAGGAGCTGCTCGCGGACGGCGAGAACACGTTCGTTCAGGTCGACGGCCTGCGGAAGCCGGCCGGTGGTCCGGTAGACCTCGGTGAGCTCGTCGGCGGTGCGTAGAGTGCGTGCGTCGCCGACGCCGTGTGCCCGGCTCCGGTCAGCGAGCAGTCGTTCGAGCAGCGGCACGGCCGCCTCGAGCTGCCCGGTGCGCCGGTAGCTCGTCGCGAGGGTGTCCCGGGTCTCGACGGTGTGGGGGTGCGCGGGGCCGAGGACGTGCTCGTGGCGGTCGAGGGCGCGTTCGAGGTGGGGGATGGCCTCGCCGGGCCGGCCCAGCCTGAGGTGGGCGGTGGCGAGGTTCTCGCGGGTCTCGGTGGTCTCGGGGTGGTCGGGGCCGAGGGCGCGTTCCCGGCCGGTCAGCGCGCGGCCGAACTCGCGTGCGGCGTCATCGAGTCGTCCGGCCCGCAGGTGGGCGCGGGCGAGTCCGTCGACCGTTTCGAGGGTGTCGGGGTGGTCGGGGTGGTCGGGGCCGAGGGTGCGCTCGCGGCCGGTCAGCGCGCGGCCGAACTCGCGCGTGGCGTCGTCGAGCCGTCCGGCCTGGTGGTGGGTGACGGCGAGTTGGTGGCGGCTGCCGAGGGTGGCGGGATGCTCGGGGCCGAGGACCCGTCCGCGGGCGGCGAGGGTCTGCTCGAACAGCGGCACGGCGTCGCCCACCGCCCCGATCCGGCGGTAGGCGACGGCGAGGCTGTGGCGGGTGTCGAGGGTGGCGGGGTGCTCCGGGCCGAGGATCCGCCGCCGGTCGGCGAGGGTGTCCCGCAGCAGCCGGGCCGCCTCGTCGCCGCGGCCAAGGCTGTGCCGGCCTTCCAGGGTGTCGGGGTGCTCGGGGCCGAGGACGCGTTCTCGCTCGGCGAGGGTACGCTGGAACAGGTTGACCGCGTGGTCGACCTGGCCGGCCTTCTGGAACGCCCAGGCGAGGGTGTCCCGGCTGACCAGGGTGGCGGGGTGCTCGGGGCCGAGGACGCGTTCGCGGTCGGCGACGGTGCGCTCGGCTAGGCGGCCGGCGTCGTCGATCCGGCCGGCGGCGAGGGTCACCTGTGCGAGGGTCTCCCGGCAAGCCAGGGTGTCGACGTGCGCCGGGCCGTCGAGCCGCTCGCCGGCGGCCAGGGCGCAGGCCGCGAGGGGGAGGGCCTGGTCGGCCCGGCCCTGCTCGAGCAGGTAGGCCGCCGAGCGTTCCGCCAGCCAGGCGGCCTCCGGACCGTCGGCCTCCAGACGGTCGGTGGCGTCGGCGTCGGTGGGGTCGGTGGCGGTGGCGTCGAGCACGGCGAGCGTGTGCGGGAGCAGTTCCCGCCAGGCGGGCCAGGCTTCCGGGTTGGCCGTGACGGCGTCGGGCAGGGCCGCGCGCAGCATCCGGGTCATGGTCGCGACGATCTCGTCGGCCTGGTCGGGGCTGGTGTGGGTGTGCACGGCGGCCCGCACCAGCCGGTGCATCGTCACGGTGTCCGCGTCGCGGTGGGCCAGGCCGTACCGCTCCAGGACGCCGACGGTGTCGGCGAGGGCGAGCGGGTCGCCGGCCGCCGCCCGCAGCCCGGAATCGGGGATCACGTCCGGCTCGGCGGTGAACAGCCGGATCGGGATCGGTTCGTTGTCGCCGTGCGCGACGATCCGCAGCAGGTGGCCGGCGGCCGGTGCCTCGGCGTCGAGCCGGCGGATCGGCTCGTCCCAGAGGGTGGCGGCGGTGGCCCCGGGCCGCCCGCTCACCTCCCCCTGCGCCAGGAGGACCTCCGGCCGGTCGATTAACACCTGAAGGTAGGTCTCGGCGGGGGTGCGGCCGGTGCTGATGCGGTGGGCGGCCTGGTCGAGGGCGAGCGGGTGGTCCCCGAGCCGCTCGGCGATCCGATCGGCGACCGTCCGTTCGACGGCGGGCAGCCGGCCGGCGAGCAGGGTGACGGACTCGGCCCGGTCCATCGGTCCGACCGGCACGACCGGGCCGAGATGGTCCCAGCCGGGGTTGCGGGAGGTCAGCAGCAGCCGGCCGGGGTCGGCGGGCCGCAGCCAGGCCGGCAGCGTGTCGGCGTCGGCAGCGTCGTCGAGCACGATCAGCCAGCGGCCGTCGGCCCGGCCGAGGTTCGCGATCACGGCGGCCGGTTCCGCGTGGCCGGGTAGGCCCACCGCCGGGGCGAGCTCGCGCACCCGCTCGCCGATCAGCTCGGGGCGTTCCGCCGGCACCCACCACACGGCGTCGAGATCCGCCCGGTGCTGGCGGGCGTACTCGGTGACCAGGCTGGTCTTCCCGATCCCCGCGATTCCCGTCACGGTGACCAGCGGCGAGCGGGACAGCGCCTCGTCGAGCCGGGCGAGCGCGGCCGTCCGGCCGACGAACCGGGCGGGCTGGTCCGGCACGTTCCACACCGCCGGCAGCTCCGGCGGGAAGATCCCCCGCCGGCCGGGGAAGCCCGGCGGCTGTTCCGGCTGTGGCCGGTCGCCACGCAGGGCCGCGAGCAGGCTGGTCCGGACGGCGATCTCGCTGCGGTCGAACAGGTCGACCGGGACGAGCTGGCCGAGCAGGCCGGGCAGCGGCCGGTCCGCCACCCTGGTCACCAGCAGCCGGCGTTCGCCTCCGGTCGGGTCGGCCGACCACGCCGCCGCCCATTCGGCGACCGCGGGCGAGGAGCGCAGGTAGCCGTCGGAGACCACCGCGACCGTGTGCCGGGCCTGGCTCACCGCCCGGTCCAGCCACCCCACCCGGTGCGTCCCCGCCGGCGCCCAGGACTCAAGCAGGACCTGGTAGCCGGCATCCTCCAACGTCCCGGCGATCCATTCGGCCCAGGCCCGCCCGTCGTCCGCGTACGACACGAAACAGTCGGGAGCGCCGTGCCCATCGCCCCCGCCGGTCACCGTCCCAGCATGGCATAGTCACCGAAACGGATTAACCGAGGATGGCGTCGATCGCTCGGTAGACGCGTTCCTCGGAAACCGGGTACGGGGTGCGCAGGCTCTGCGCGAACAGGCTCACCCGCAGCTCCTCGATCATCCAGCGGAGGCGCCGGATCTCGGGCGCCGGCTCCCGGCCGGCGGGGACGGTGGCGAGCAGCTCCCGATAGGCGTCCTGGACGCGCCCGACGGTCGCGGTGTTGAGCCTGTCCCGCCCGGGATCGCGGGGCAGCCGCTCCAGCCGCCGTTCCAGCGCGGTCAGGTAGCGGACGAGGTCCGCCAGCCGGTCGGCCCCGGTGTCGGTGACGAATCCCCGGTAGATCAACGAGGTGAGCTGGCCGCGCGCGTCGGCCACCGACGCCGCCACCGCCGGGGCACGCAGCTCGCGCAGCGCCAGATCGACCGCGTGGGCGAGGCCGAGCACCTGCTGAACCTCGCGGACCACCTCGAAGGCGGCCTCAGGCAGCCCCGCGCGTACCGCGGCAAGCAGCGCGGTGAAGCCCGCCTCGTCCCAGGCGGGCCCGCCGGCCGCGGCGATCAACCGGTCGGCGGCGGCCCGCACGCAGTCGTCCAGCAGGTCGGCGGCGTCGCGGTGCGGGTTGTGGCTCAGGGCCAGCTTCGCGACGTTCGACAGCCGGGCGTTGAGGCCGCGCACCGGGGAGGGGACGCCCAGCAGCACCAGGCGCCGGGTGCCGGCCCACATCAGCTGGCGCTGTTCGGCCTCGGTGCCGGCGGCCCGCACCGCGACCGAACCGCCCTCGTCAACCAGCGCCGGGAACGCCTTCACCACGTGGCCGCCCGCCGCGTTGCCGCCGCGGCACAGCTCGACGATCTTCGGCAGGGTGCCGAGGTCCCCCCACGCCCGCAGGCCGGCCCGCTCGAGGCCGTCCGCCGCGGCGGCGACGGCCTCCCGGGTCCTCGGGCGCAGCCGCTCCTTGATGGCGTCGAGGTCCTTGCCCTCGGCCAGCACCCGCCCGCCGGCGTCCTCCACCCGGAAGGTGAACCGCAGGTGATCCGGCACACCCGTCAGCGACCAGGAGTCGCGCGGGATCTCCGGCCCGCCCATCCGGCGCAGCTCGTGTTCCACCGCGGTGAGCAGGGGCACCTGGCGTGGCGTGATGTTCGCCAGGACCGCCTTGGCGTAGTTCGGCGCCGGGACGAAGCTGCGCCGCACCGCCTTCGGCAGCGCCCGGATGAGGGCGGTGACGAGCTCCTCGCGCAGCCCCGGCACCTGCCATTCGAAGCCCTCGGCGCCGACCTGGTTCAGCACGGCCAGCGGGATGTGCACGGTGACCCCGTCGGCCGCCGAGCCCGGTTCGAACTGGTAGCTCAGCGGCAGCGCGAGGTCGCCCGCCTGCCAGACGTCGGGGTAGTCGGCCTCGGTGATTCCCTCGGCGCCCGCGGAGACGAGCATTGAGCGCGGGAAGTCGAGCAGGTCCGGGGTCGTCCGGCGCGCCTTGCGCCACCAGGCGTCGAAGTGCCGGGCGGACACGATATCCGCGGGGATGCGCTCGTCGTAGAAATGGAACAGCGTCTCGTCGTCGACGACGATGTCGCGCCGCCGGGCCCGGTGCTCCAGCTCCTCGACGTCGGCGAGCAGCTCCCGGTTGGCGTGGAAGAAGGCGTGGCGGGTCTGCCAGTCACCCTCGACCAGCGCGTGCCGAAGAAACAGCTCCCGGCACAGGGCCGGGTCGACCCGGCTGTACTGGACCGGCCGGGAGGCGACGATCGTCACCCCGTACAGGGTCACCTTCTCGTCGGCGAGCACCGCGCCCTGCCGGCGCGACCAGCGCGGCTCGCTGTACGTGCGATGCACCAGGTGGGCGGCGCGCGGCTCGATCCAGTCCGGGTCGATCCGCGCGGCGGTGCGGCCCCACAGCCGGGAGGTCTCCACCAGCTCGGCGGCCATCACCCAGGCGGGTGGTCCGGACGGCCGCTTCGGCGCGTCCTCGCCCGCCGGGTCCCCCGGGTCCGCCAGCGCGGCTGTCGGGTCTGCCGACGTGGCTGTCGGCCCGGTGCGCTCGGCGCGGTTCGACCGCCGGGCCAGGGCGGAGCCCGGCCAGAGCGCGAAGCGGCCGCCGCGGGCGCCGGCGTACTCCCGGCGCTCCGGGTCGTAACGACCGATGTGCGACAGCAGCCCGGTCAGCAGGGCCTGGTGCACGGCTCGTGGATCGGTTCGTGGATCGGCCGCGCCGGAGCCGTCGTCCCGGGGGGTAAGCCCCAGGCCGCGGGCCACCGCGGCGAGCTGGCCGTGCACGTCCTGCCATTCCCGGATGCGCAGGTAGTTGAGGAACTCCGTGCGGCACATCCGCCGGAACTGGTTGGCCGACAGCTCGCCGCGGGCGTCGCGCAGGTAGTTCCACAGGTTCAGGTACGCCAGGAAGTCCGAGGTCGGGTCCGCGAACCGGGCGTGGCGGGCGTCGGCCGCCTGCTGGTGCTCGACCGGGCGCTCCCGGGGATCCTGGATCGCGAGCGCGGCGGCGATGACGAGCACCTCGCGCAGGCAGCCCTGCTCGTCGGCGGCGAGCACCATGCGGGCCAGCCGGGGATCCACCGGGATCTGCGCCAGCCGCCGGCCGAGGGGAGTGATCCGGTGGCGGGGATCGGCCGCGGTGGCGTCGAATGCCCCCAACTCGGCGAGGAGCAGTTCGCCGTCGCTGATCTGGCGGGGGTCGGGTGGAGCGAGGAACCCGAACGTGGCCATCTCGCCGAGGCCGAGGTCGGCCATCCGCAGGATGACCGAGGCCAGGTTCGTCCGCAGGATCTCCGGATCGGTGAACTCCGGCCGGCCGGCGAAGTCCTCCTCGCTGTAGAGGCGGATGCAGATGCCGTCGGCGGTCCGCCCGCAGCGCCCCTTGCGCTGGTTGGCGGAGGCCTGTGAGATCGGTTCGATGGGCAGCCGCTGCACCTTGGTGCGGTGGCTGTAGCGGGAGATCCGCGCGGTGCCCGGGTCGATCACATAATGGATTCCCGGCACGGTCAGCGAGGTCTCGGCAACGTTGGTGGCCAGGATCACCCGCCGTCCGGTGTGCGGCTGGAACACCCGGTGCTGCTCGCCGGCGGACAGGCGGGCGTAGAGCGGCACGATCTCGGTGTTCGGCCGCTGCTCGCGGGTGAGTGCCTCAGCGGTGTCGCGGATCTCCCGTTCGCCGCTGAGGAACACCAGGATGTCGCCCGAGCCCTCCGCGCACAGCTCGTCGACCGCCTCGCTGATGGCCTGGGTCTGGTCGCGCTCGACCTCACCGTTCTCCCTGCCGGTCCTCCGCCCGTCGGCCGGGCCGCTGGCCGGTCCGTCGGCTGGTCCGTCGGCCGCCGGGACGAGTGGGCGGTAGCGGACCTCGACCGGATAGGTGCGCCCGGACACCTCGATGACCGGGGCGTCCGCGAAGTGGGCGGAGAACCGGGCCGTCTCGATCGTCGCGGAGGTGATGACAATCTTGAGATCCGGCCGGCGGGGGAGTAACGACCGCAGGTAGCCGAGGGTAAAGTCGATGTTGAGGCTGCGTTCGTGCGCCTCGTCGATGATGAGCGTGTCATAGCGGCGCAGCTGGCGATCGGAGGAGATCTCGGCCAGCAGGATGCCGTCCGTCATGAGCTTGACCAGCGTGTTCTCGTGCACCTGGTCGGTGAACCGGGTCTGGTAGCCGACGACGCCGCCCGCCTGGGGAGCCGGGGTGCGCAGTTCCTCCGCGATGCGGTCGGCGACGGTACGCGCGGCGATTCGGCGCGGCTGGGTGTGCCCGATCATCGCCCGGATCCCGCGGCCGAGCTCCAGGCAGATCTTCGGTAGCTGGGTGGTCTTGCCGGACCCGGTCTCCCCGGCGACGACGACCACCTGGTGATCCCGGATCGCGGCGAGGATCTCGTCCTTGCGCTGGGTGACTGGAAGGATGTCGGGGTAGTCGAGCGTCGGGACGCTGGCCCGGCGCCGCTCCACCTGCAGCGCCGCCCGGTCCACCTCGGCGGCGATGGCCTGTAGGGCCCGCTGGCGCGCGGCGGGCTCGCGGGTGCGCCGGCTCTCGGCGAGCCGTCGGCCCAGCCGATGGGCGTCGCGAGGAGACAACCCGGTCAGCCGCGCGGACAGCTCCGCCGGTGGTACCGGGCCTGCCGGTGCTACTGGGCCTGCCGGTGGTGACGGCTGCGGCCTGGGCGGCGTGGCGGGAGGATTCAAGAGCTGCCTTTCCACACGTCGTCAAGCCTAGGACACAGCTGTCCCGGCGGCGTTGCATTCCTCCGGCCCGTCGGGCGGTGGCGGTGACTTTTCGGTCAGCGAATTTTGGGGACCTGAGCACGGTCTGCGGTCCCTGGACCGTGACTAGCTCCCCCGAATGGGAGGTCGGGCCGTCCCGTTACCTTTTCGACGGATGAGCGGTCCGACGGATGAGAGGCGAGCCGGTCCTTTGCGGACCAAGGCGAGGCGCCGCCGGTAGCCTGCCAACGGCCCGCCCGGTCGGCGGTGGGTCGCTGCTCGACGCCGTCGCGGCCTCTATGCCGTCGCAAGCTTGTCGTCGACAGGAACCTCGATGCTGAGGGGACAGAGCCATCATGATGATGAGGTGCGAAGTCGGCCCCTACCCTGGTCCGGGCGACCTCCCCGGGCCGAGCAGGGCGTGACTGCCGACAGGCGGGAGGCGGCCTCGCCCGGGGTGCGGGAGCCGGTCCCGCTCGCGGCGCCGGCCTCCTCCGCCGCCACGGGCACCGCCGCTACCGCCTCCGCGGGCACGGTGACCGCCTTCGGGGAGGGCACGCTCGAGCTGGGCCGAGCCTCCGTCGAGTTGGGCCGGGCTTACCAGGCGCTGGAACAGGTCATGGGGCGCGTCCTCGTTACTCTGCGGGCGGTCGCGGTCCTGCTGACGGCGTGCTACGTCGCGGTCTGGCGCTGGTACGACCACAGGCCGGCGGCGATGGCCGTCGCGGGGCTGACGGTCATCGGTGGTCTCGTCTTCTGCGTCGTCGGCCTGCGACGCGGGATCCGTCGATCGATGACCACCAGCACGGTCGCGATGTCGACGGTCCTCGCCCTGACGGCCTCGTCCTGGTTGCCGCCCGCTTCGGTGGGGGACAGCGGGAACTTCGTCTTCCTGACCGCCATCAACGCCGGGATCGTGACGGTCTGGACATTTCCGACGGCCGTCGCGTCGGTCCTGCTCCTGACGCTGTGCGGCGCCACTCTCGTAGGCGGCTGGGGCCACAACCCCCAGGTCTTCTCTCAGACCGCCATGCTGCTGATCATTCCCGGTCTACTCGGGCTGGCGATCGGTCGACTGCGCCGGATCGCCCGTACGGCCGACCAGCGCTGGGCGAACGTTGTGGCCCGGCACCGCAGCGAGGCGGTGGTCCTCGCCGTCGCCCGCGACCGCCGGGAACGGAAGCGAGTCATCCACGACACGGTGCTGAACACCCTGACCGGCATCGCCTGGGGCGGGGGGCGGGACGTGGCACTCACCCGGCGTCGATGTGCGCAGAGCCTCACCGCCGTGCGCGGCCTGCTCGACCGGGACGACGAGGTCGGTCCGCCGATCGGCGATCGGTTGGCCGAGGCCGTCCGCGACGCCGCTCGACGGGGGCTGCAGGTCAGCCTCGAGGACCGGCGTCTCCCAGCCGTCGCGGGGGAACCTCCCGGTGAGCCCCCGGCCGTGGTTGTGGAGGCCTTCGTCGGAGCGGTCGGCGAGGCGCTGGTCAACGTGGAACGGCACTCCGGCACCCGGCGTGCCTCGCTGCTCCTCGGCGGTGGCCCGGGCCTGCTCATCGTGACGGTGTCCGACGCCGGGTGCGGCTTCGACCCGCAGCGGGTCGACCCCGCCCGGCTCGGGCTGCGCGAGTCCATCGTCGGACGGCTGGTGGACGTCGCCGGGACCGCCCGCATCGACGCGCGCCCGGGGCAGGGCACCGTTGTGGAACTGCAGTGGCGCGCCCCGGACGCGACGACGGGGCACGTGACGCGACCACAGCCGAGCGATGATCGCGGCGATCGGGCTGATCACGGGGCCGGAAGGGTCGGCGGGCGGGTCGGCGATCGTCGGGACGTCGCCGCGATCGCCGCCGAGCTACGCGACGCCTATGCCGCCGGGCTGCGCCGGGCGCTCGGGCAGATCGCCGGGCTGTGGCTGATCATCATGCTCGTGCCGTTGGTCGGCACGGGTGGATGGGTGCGGACGATGGCTGGAGCGGGAGCGCTGTGGCTGCTGGTGGCCGCGCTCACCGTCGCCTTCGTCCGGCGCGGACGGAGTCGGCCGATCAGCGGTCCCGAGGCGGCCGTGCTGCTGTTCCTGGCCGTCGCCGTCGCCGTCGCCGGCATAGCGAACACCGTCGGCGCGGACATCGTCCGGATCGCGGACTGGCCGTTGCTCGTGCTTCCCCTGCTCCTAGCGTTCATCACCGCCTCCCGGCCACTCTGGGAATGGGTGGGTGCGCTGCTGGTCGCGATCGCCATGATGATCGTTGCGGTGTTCCTGCGTGGTATCACCGAACCGCTGGTGCTGGCGCGGCTGGGGGTACTGATCTACGGTGCGTGCGGGGTGCAGATTGTGACCGCGATGCTGGGTCCCCTGCTGCGCGGCACCGCGGAGACGACCGCCCGCGCCCTGGCCGCCGAGGCTGAGGTCGCCGCCCAGGTGGATGCGTTCACCATGATCAGGTGGGAGCGGGCGCAGTGGTTGCGCACCGTGGGGTGGGAGGTGTTGCCGTTACTCGACGGAGTCGCGGGCGGTTGGCTGGACCCGCGGGAAGCCGCCGTTCGGAGCAGGTGCGCGATACGGGCGGCCGCCGTCCGTCGCATGATCACCGGGGGTGGTCCGTCGTCGGCGCTGGCGGACCTCGACGCGGTCGTCGCCGACGCCGAGGCTGCGGGAATGACCGTCCAGATCCAGCTGTCCGGCGATCTGCGGCTCGCGCCAGCTCCCGTGCGGGCCATGGTGGCCGATCAGGTGCGGGAGGTGCTCGCCGCCGTCCCAGGCGGCCGGGCGATTATGACGGTCCTGTGGACGCCGGCCGGCGGCAGTGTTTTCGTCTCGCTGCCCTGGCCGCAGGGCCTGCCGCCCCCGCAGCTCGGCTGCGGGGGAGAGGACCCGGGCGGGATCGAGGTCTCGGTGGAGCTGGACGATCGGTGTCTCAGCCTGGAGCTGACCTGGCCGGCGAGCGCGGTCACGGACCCGACCAGGCGGGTCGAGCCGATCGGCGGGATGGCGGAGCAGTAGGGCCGGCAGGCCGGCAGGCCGGCCGAGTAGTAGGCCGGCGGGCCGGCGGAGCAGCCGGTCGGTGAGCTGGGAGCGAACCGCGTTCAGAGCTCGGTGATGATGCGCCGTAGCAGTTCGGGAGTATCACCCGGGGTCGTGCTGTCGACACTGAGCCGGTTATACACCTCCATGTACCGGTCGACGTCCTCGCGCTTGTCGAGGTAGGTGGAACCGGTGAGCTGCTCCAGGTAGACCACGTCCGGCAGGTCCATTTCGGGGAAGCGGAGGATCGTGAAGGCCCCACCCTCCGCCGCGTGGCCGCCGAAGGAGAACGGCATCACCTGCAGAGTGAGGTTCGGTAGCTCGGACGCGGTGATGAGGTGTTTGATCTGGGCCCGCATCACCTTCGGCCCGCCGATCGGCCGACGCAGCGCCGCCTCGTCGATGACTATCCAGAGCCGTGGCGGGTTCTTACGGTACAGCAGCTTCTGCCGGTTGAGCCGCACGTTAACCCGGCGCTCGACGACGTCGGCTGGTAGGTGATCACTACCCTGCGTGATGATTGCTCGGGCGTAGTCCTCGGTCTGCAACAGGCCCGGAATGAACTGGAGCTCGTAGGTCCGGATGAGCTGGGCCGCCTCCTCCAGACCGATGTACGGCTGGAACCAGGACGGGAGAACGTCGTTGAAGTTCTGCCACCAGCCAGCGGCGTTCGCCTCCCGGACAAGGGCCAGCAATGGGGCGCGCTCTGCATCGTCCGTGACCTGATAGAAGGTCAGCAGGTCGGCGACGTCGCGTTCTTTGAAGCTGACGCGGCCAAGCTCCATCCGGCTGATCTTCGACTCTGAGGCGCGGATGTGGTAGCCGGCGGTTTCCCGGCTGATGCCCTTCTCCTCGCGAAGTCGACGGAGCTGAGAGCCGAGCAGGATCCGACGTACGGTCGGTCCACTTCCCGGCTGAGCTGTCGTCACGGTCGGCCCCCTCGCCATGGTCAACACAAGAGTAAGATACTCGATCTTCTGGTTCCGGATGGGTGGCTGGTTCTCTCGTCTGGGTGACACTCGCGTGTTTAGCGTGGTGAGGATTATTTGTATACACGCTCACGGGGAGCGTCGACGGCGGGTCTCCGTTTAACGGGGGATGAGGATGCCCCCGGCTGTCGGGTACGGACGCAATGGTGTGGACGATGATATGTCCGGACATTCCACTCTCACGGTGCCAGATTCCAGGGGGCGTGAGGACTTCGGGCCCTGGACGGCGATCGTGTACTTCCTACTGTTGCTCTCCACGGCTCCGCTCCTCTTCGCTCCTCCCCCACTCTCCCGTCGGGTTCCCCCGGACCCGGCGACCGGTCCCGCAGCCACGTGTCCCCTGGCCGCCCGCCCCGTGGCATCCACCCCGCGGCCACCAGCTCTCCGTCGTGCCGCCTCTCCGACCGTCCCGCCCCTCCTCCAGGCCTCGGCCTCCCGCCGCGGGTCTCTCCGGGTTCACGCCGGCGCGCTGGTTCTGGTGCACGATCTCCGTCGAGTGCTGTTGAGGTGTCCCCCGTTGTTTTACAGCTATTTCGCGGGCCCCGGAGCCACGAGTAGACCGGAAGGGCCACGGTTTTCGCTACGCCGAGGCTATGACCTTGTGCACAGTCAGGTCGCGCGCGGCCGGCCTCCCGTCGTCCGGGGAGCCGGAGTGCCCCGTCGTGAGCGCGCATCTTTCCTCCAGGTCGGGGATCTTTTTCTCCTGGCTCGGCCCGCGGCCGCCTCGTACGGGTGCCCGGTGCACGGATCGGATTCGTCACTCTTCGGATTTTTCGGACGTTTCGCCTAGTGGTGTCGAGACCCGTCCATGGTTCTTCGGGGAGCCCCATGGACGGGCTGGGCTCAGATTCGTGGTGTTTTTATGGTGTTTATGATGAGATTTTTAGTGCTTTCGGTGGTTACATCAACATCCTTGGCACTTCCGTTAGATGTTATCGATCTTCTCTTGATCTTTTATTGATCTTTCTTTGGGCTGTCCTGGGGCCGTCCTGGGACTGGTTCGGCGTGGAGGCCGCGGCAACGCGAGGCATCGGGCCGGGCGTCCGTCGCCCGCTTGATGCACGTGCACCCGACCGTGCTGTATCGTGAGCTGAAGTTCGTGCAGTCGCACACGCTGGCATGGTGGGACGATCTTCCGGGGGGTGTTCCGTCATGGTTTTGGTTGGCAGTCGGTCGGCGGTCGATGGTTGGCCCGTCGGTGGTACAGCGAGCGGACGGCGTGGGTCGGGGCCGTGGCGGCACGGCTTCCCGGGGCTTCAGGAGATCGACATAAGCAAGATCTACAGCGGTATGCCTGCCGCGGCGCTGCAGCGCGTGACATGGCAGAAGAGCCGCCGGAGCAACTCGCAGGGAAACTGCGTCGAAATGGCGAAGCTTCCGGGCGACGAAGTTGCCGTCCGTAACTCTCGGCATCCAAACGGACCCGCTCTGGTGTATACCCGAGCTGAAATCGAGGCTCTGATACTCGGCGCCAAAGACGGCGACTTCGACAACCTGCTCCAGTAGCTGAGCCCGTCATGGCTTTCCCGGTTCCGGCAGCCTCGACGAGGCGGGTACGTTCCATCGCTGCGTGGGCTCCCCCTACAGGGAGCCCACGCCGGGTCGTGGACGGTGTGGGCACCGTGGCCGATTGTGGTCTGGGGGGCGGTGCCCGCCCGGACCGCCCGGACCGGGCGGGCACGTGGCGAGACGGTGCCAGCCCCGCTCCTGCACTTAGCAACCCGCTCACGCGGCCCGCGGTCGCGTTCGCGTCGCTCCCGGCCAACCGGACCGGAGACAGCATGCCCACGTCGATCCCTGAACGGATCTTCAGCTCGGAGGATCTGCCGCTCCTCTCACTTCCCGGTGCCGACGGGCTCATCACCTGCCAGTGGATTCACGAGTCCATGAGGGTGCGGACCCCGTCGGGAGGCGGCGGTGACGCCATCGAGGAGCGGCGGCGCGCGCAGGTCAGTTTCGTCCTGGTCGAGCCGGCCTGGCTGGTTCGCGCGGCGGCCGAGCGGCTACGCGCACCGGCAGTCGACGCCATCGTCCTGCACGCTCATGCCAGCCCGCCCGGTCGCAGCGCGCTGGCCTTGGCGTTCGCTTCTCATCTGCGCAATGCCCTGAGACGGCCGGGAGCAGGCGGTACGCCCGCCCCCGGCGGCCCCCCCGGGTCCGGCGGCGAGCCGGAGGTCGGTGACAACGTCGTCACCGCCGGGGTGCGGCCGGATCTCAGCGGCTTCGCCGATCTGATCCGGCTACCCCATCTGGTGACCGTCACCGACGGCACCGGTGCCGTCGCGGACACAGTTGTGTGAGAAATCATGACCGGCGCGCAGTTCGACACCTGGCTCGAGGGAGCTCCCCGGCCCGACCAGCGAGTCATCGAGGCGCACTTGCCCGGTCTGTTGCGTCTGCGCGGCCTGCACCGGGTCGGCCGGCTGGATTATCCGGGCGCCGGTGCTCTGCTGGACCTGCTGGGCGGCGGCTATCTCTCCAGCCGGTTGATCCACTGCTGCCCCCAGGCCGTCCTCCCGTTCGTCGCCGCGGCCTGACCCCCGGTTCCCCGCCGGGGAACCGGGGATACCCCGTGTCTACCTGTATCCTGCCGTTCGCCACTCGGGAGTGCCATGCGCGACGGTGGTTACGCGGCGCGCCTTCCACCACCTGACAGTCAGCCAGGGCCTATGGTCAAGCGCACCGGAACGCCGCTTTATGGGGAGAGTCGCGGATGACCGTATCGCTCGAGGACGCCCGTCGGATCATCGCCGCCGGGGAGAAATATGCGGTTCACCTCGGTCAACCGGTTAACATTGCCGTCGTTGACCACGCCGGAATTCTGGTTGCCCACGTCCGGATGGACAATGCCCGGCTCGAGACCGCGGATATCTCCGTCGACAAGGCGTGTGCGGCTCGGTCCTGGGCTCCGCCGGCCCAGCTGGTCAGTCATACCGGTGGCGAGGGACACGCTGGCGGCAAGGCACCTGCCACGGGTGACGGCCGCGTCGGACGGGAGCGTCCGTCGCCGGCGGAACCGGTCGTCACGGGTCTGCCCGGTGCGCTGCCGCTGTGGCGGAACGGGGTGATCGTGGGGGCCGTCGGGGTGAGCGGTGGTCCCGCCCCCCTTGACCAGGCCATCGCCCGGGCTGCCGCGGCGGCGTTCTGACCTGGCCGACCTGGCCGACCGGGGCCGCACCCCACGGGGTACCGCGTGGGGAGCCCGAAGCGGGATCGGATCCTGAAACCGGGAGCGATCGATCTTCGGTGAATCTCACAAAATCAACGGAATGGCACCGAAGAGTGGTCCTCCTGGTTCAGGCTTGATGGAGTGAGGAGCATCACGGCTCTGGGGGCCGGGCCGCACCGGCCTCGGCGCCGTCGTGCGGACCGTCGGGCCGCGCTGCTCGGGCTCGTGAGTCTCCTGATCGTCTTGGGAGCGGTCGGCTGCCGGGTCTCCACCGACAGGCCGACCGCGCCCCCGGCCTGCGCGGCGCCGGGCGTCGGTCCGGGCTCGATCAGATTCGGTCTGCTCTATCCGGACACCGGAAACGCGGCGTCACTGTTCCGGTCCTTCCGGGCCGGGGTGGACGCCCGGCTCGGGGTGGCGGACAAGGCGGGTGGTGTGTATGGCCGAAAAGTGGTCTATGTCTGGCGGGATGACGCCTCGAATCCCGCCGGGAACCAGGCCGCCGCCCAGGGGCTCGTGGAGGACGACCAGGTGTTCGGAATCATCGAGTCGACCTCCGTGGCCAGTGGTTCCGCTGGTTATCTCAATAGCCGGCGAATACCGGTGACCGGTACCTCGCTGGAAGCGGCCTGGACCCACAACGACAACATGTTCAGCTACTCGAATATGATCTTCGACGGGCCGTCCGTCACGACTTGGGGTGAGTTCGTCGCCGAGCGCGGCGGCCACCGGGCGATCATCGCCCAGTCCGGGTTCTCGGCGACCTCCGTGACCCTCGCCGACAAGATGGCGCTGAGCCTCGCCGCGGCCGGGGTGCGGGTGCTCGGCCGGATCGACGCGACCGGGCCGGTCGACATCCCAGGTATCGGCCGGAAGGTGCGCGATAGCGGCGCGGACGTCCTGGTCGGCGCCGTCACCGGCGCCGCCTTCGGCCAGGTGGTCCTGGGCGCCCGGGTGGCCCGGGCAGATCTGCGGGTCATCCTGTCGCCCACCGGCTACGACCAGCGTCTCCTGCAATTGTTCGGCAGAGTGCTGGCCGGGGTCTACAGTTTCGTCGACTACCTGCCGTTCGAGCAGGAGACTCCCGCTCACCAGCGGTTCCTGCAGGCCATGCTGGAGTACGCGCCCCAGGTGTCCCCGCCGGCCCAGCAGGCGGCCCTGTCCGGGTGGATCTCGGCGGACATGTTCCTGCGCGGCTTGGTGGCCGCCGGGCCATGTCCCAGCCGGGAGACGTTCATCAGGGGCCTGCGGGCGGTGCGCGGCTATGACGCGGACGGGTTGCTGCCCGCCCCCGTCAACTTCGCCGCCCATTTCGGGCAGATCACCCGTTGCTACACCTTGCCTTCAGGTCACCGCGGACGCGAAACGTTTCGCGCTGGTCCCGCCCGTACCACGGTGCGGGACCGAGATCGGCCGGTAGCACGTGCCCCATCGCGGCGCCGCGATGTGAGCTGCGTCCGCGCCGCCCGTGCCTCCTGACCAAGAACTTCGGACTAGCCTCGGACTAGCATCGCTGGGGCGGCAGAAGACGTTCCAGTCCAGGACCGGTTACCTAGCCGGCTCGGGATCGTTACGAGGACGACACGGGCCGCACCCCGATCTTCCGTGATCTGCACCAGGAGAAGCCAGTGAGCTCAACGCCCGTCAACGTCACCGTAACCGGCGCCGCCGGTCAGATCGGCTACGCGCTACTGTTCCGCATCGCGTCGGGCCAGCTGCTGGGTGCGGGCACGCCGGTGAAGCTGCGTCTGTTGGAGATCCCGCAGGCCGTGCGGGCGGCGGAGGGCACGGCGCTGGAGCTCGAGGACAGCGCCTTCCCGCTACTGGCGGGGGTTGACGTGTTCGACGACGCCAAACGGGCCTTCGAGGGCACCAACGTGGCCCTCCTCGTCGGCGCACGCCCGCGGACCAAGGGCATGGAGCGTGGTGACCTGCTGTCCGCCAACGGCGGGATCTTCAAGCCGCAGGGCGAGGCGATCAACAGCGGGGCCGCCGAGGACATCAGGGTCCTCGTCGTCGGGAACCCGGCCAACACCAATGCGCTCATCGCTCAGACGCACGCTCCGGACGTGCCCGCCGAGCGATTCACCGCGATGACCCGGCTTGACCACAACCGCGCGATCGCGCAGCTCGCCAAGAAACTCGGCGTGCCCAGCACCGAGATCAAGAAGATCACGATCTGGGGTAACCATTCGGCTACCCAGTACCCGGACATCTTCCACGCCGAGGTGGGCGGACGCAGCGGCGCCGAGGCGGTCGGCGACCAGGCATGGATTGCCGACGAGTTCATCCCGCGGGTCGCCAAGCGGGGCGCCGAGATCATTGAGGTGCGCGGCGCATCGTCCGCGGCGTCGGCCGCCTCCGCGGCCATCGACCACATCTTCACCTGGGTCAACGGCACCCCGGCGGGCGACTGGACTTCGGCGGCGATCCCGTCCGACGGCTCCTACGGGGTGCCCGAGGGGCTCATCTCCTCGTTCCCGGTCACCGCGTCCGGCGGCCGGTTCGAGATCGTGCAGGGTCTGGAGCTCGACGCCTTCTCCCGGGAGAAGATCGACGCCTCGGTGCGTGAGCTGGCCGAGGAGCGGGAGGCGGTCCGCGCGCTCGGCCTCATCTGAGCCGATTTCTCCCCGCCTGCGCAGGCCGGTGAAGCGGAGGGAAGCGCGGAGGGCTGGTCGCGGTTGCCGGCCCGGAAAACGTGATTACCCCTCCACAACTCCGCGCCATGCGGCGGGAGATGACGCGAACGGCGGACTCCCCGGCGTCCGTTGTGGTTTCTTCTTGAGGGACGTCGGTACCAGTGCCGGCGCCCGCGGCGTCAGCCGACCGAATCGCATGCGCGCGGGCGACGGGGGATGACGAGAAATCCGTGATCCGGTCTCCGTGATCCGGGATTCCGGCTCTCGGCTGGCCTGTCGCCGATGCGGCCGTCGGTCGTCGGACGTCGGCTTGGAGCCCTCGCCGCCGTCAATGGTGGCGAGACGTCCGAGGAGAGACATTGTCCCTCACGTCCGCCCAGCCCGTCCCCTCGATCCCACCGCATTCCCTGCTGCTGTTCCTGCTTCAGCTCGCCGTGCTGCTCAGTCTGGCAATTCTGCTCGGGCGTCTCGCCGTGCGCCTGCGGATGCCCGCCATCGTCGGGGAACTCTGCGTCGGCGTGCTCCTCGGCCCGTCATTGCTCGGAACGCTGTGGCCGGCCTTCTCGGACTGGTTGCTTCCGCGTGACGCCGCGCAGTTTCACCTGCTCGACGCGGTGGGACAGCTCGGCGTTCTCTTCCTGGTCGCGCTCAGCGGGTTCGAGATTGATACGCGGATCATCCGCCGGCGCAGTCTCACCGTCGCCCGGATCAGCCTCGGTGGGTTGCTCCTGCCGTTGGGTTTCGGGATCGCCACCGGCGTGCTGATGCCGTCCTCCCTGCTGGGCCCCGACGGCGACCGGACGGTCTTCGCGCTGTTCCTCGGGGTGACGATGTGCGTGAGCGCCATCCCGGTGATGGCGAAGACGCTCATGGAGATGCGTCTGACCCATCGGAAGGTCGGGCAGCTCGCGCTGGCCGGCGGGATCATCGACGACGCCGTTGGCTGGCTGATGCTGGCGGTCGTGTCCGCGATGGCGACCACCGGTGTCCGGGCGGGCGACACGGCGTTGTCGGTGCTTTACGTCCTCGGGGCGGGGATCTTCGCGTTGACGATCGGCCGGGTCGTCATCCGGGCCGTGCTGGGACGGATCATTGCCACGAGTGGTGCCGGGGCTGGGGCTGGCGCCGATCCCGGCGCCAGGAGCGGATCGGTCGTGGCCTTCGTGGCCGTGCTGGTGCTCGCGTCGGCGGCCGGGACGCAGGCGTTGGAGCTGGAGGCGGTGCTCGGCGCCTTCCTGGGCGGGGTCGTCCTCGGGTCGTCCGGCCTGGTGGATCAGGCCAGTGTCGCCCCGTTGCGAATCGTGGTGATGGCGGTGCTCGCGCCCATCTTCTTCGCGACGGCGGGCCTACGTGTCGATCTCATCGCTCTGGGTGAACCCCGGGTTCTGCTCGCGGCGGTGATCGTGCTCGCGGTCGCGGTCTTCGGCAAGTTTGCCGGTGTGTACGCGGGGGCACGGGCCAGCCGGCTGACCCCCTGGGAGGCTCTTGCCCTGGGCGCCGGCATGAACGCGCGGGGGGTCATCGAGATCGTGGTGGCCAGCGTCGGCGTGCGGCTGGGGGTGCTCTCCACCGAGACGTACACGGTCATCGTTCTGGTCGCGATCGTCACGTCGGTCATGGCTCCGCCGATCCTGCGCCGTGCCATGCGACAGGTTGAGCAGACCGCTGCCGAGGAACAGCGCCGCCTTGTGCTGGACGGTCGCCTGATGGCGGACGATCACCTGGTGGCGGGCGGCCGCCTCGTGCTGGACGGTCACCATGCGAGCGGTGCCGGTGGCGTCGGTGCCGCGGAGGCGGGCGTCATTCCCGTCGCGAGGCCCGGACGCTCCCCGGAGTTCGGTCCCGCGCACGACACCGAGTG
>NZ_CDWTMO010000075.1:0-19004 GCF_977946435.1 Frankia sp. CgKIO3
CCTCCACGCCTACCCCCACGCCCATGCCCACACCTACGCCCACGCCCACGCCCACGCCATCCACATCCTCGGCGGGCCGGGAGACGGCGATGGCCTGCTCGTCGCTGATCGACCCCTCAAGGACGAGGCGGACGCGGCCGCGGCGCAGGTGGTCGAGGGCGATCGCGGCCAACCGCGCCGCCTGCTCGGCGGCGCCCGGCTCACCCTGGTTGTGCCGCAGACAGGCGATCTTGGCGTGGACGACCGCCTGGTAGGCAATGTAGAGTGATGGTCCAGCGACACCGGATGCGTCTCGGCGGAGAACTCCCGGTACCAGGCCGGGAACCGGCGCGCCTCGTCCGGCGCGCCGAGCCGCTCCAGGTCCATCGCGAGGCACGCGGCGTCGGCCAACACGTCACCGATCCGGCCCTGCCGGTCGGACGCCAGGCAGTCGATCACCCGTACGCCGTCGGACAGGCAGAAGACGTGGTCGGCGATGAGATCGCCGTGACCGTCCCGGATCCGGCCGGCCCGCCGCCGCTCAGCCAGCAGCGGAGCCCGCCCGGCGAGGTAGCACAGCGCGAGTCGCTCGATCTCGTCGACGACATCGGCGGCCAGGACCTCGCCGCGAAACGGCGCGACGGCGCGCAGCAGGTCCAGCCAGCGAGCCTGCATAGCCGCCAGGCTGCCCGCCGCACCGATCCGGGCCGAGGTCTCGCAGCTCTCGTGGAACGCCGCGAGTCGGCGCGCGAGGTCACGCAGCTGTGGATCAACCCACCCACCCCGCTCGACCAGCGTCGTCAGGCGGCGCGCGACGGGCAGCCGACGCATGACGACCATGTGATCGCGCAGGAGGTCGGCCTCGTCGCGGACGTCCGCGACGGCGAGGTACACGTCCGGCGCCAGCCGCCGGTTGAGGGCCACCTCGGTCTGGCAGGCCTCTTCCCGCGCCTGCCGCCGTCGCAGGTCCACGGATCCGGCCACGACGGGTTTGGGCATCTTGTAGACCCGCTCGCCCACGAAGAACAGCAGCGCGGTCGTCGTCTCCACGGTGTGCAGCGTGGGGGTTGGCCCGCCGAGGAAACTCGGCGGAGCGGGAGGGGTCAGAGCGGTCTCAGCGGTCAGAACCTCTGCGGCGAACATGATCTCTCCCGGAGGGAACGGAGAGTAACAGGGAGTAGACGACGGTTGGCCAGGACCCGCAGGGGTCCGGCGGCGGTGTCGTCAACGGTGCCCTGCCGGGACGGACCAGCCGATCCGCCGGATGTCACGCCCGGATGGCCGTTCGGCCCTCACCGAGTGGGCCGAACGGCCGTGCCGAGTATGCGGGCGGCGACGATCGCGACCCGCTGCCGGCTCCGGGCCGGCAGGCTCGCCGGGGGTCAGGCCTCGCGGAGGGACTCCAGGAAGAGCAGGGTCCGCGCGGCGACGCTGCGACGCCCCGGACCCGTCAGCACATCGTGGCCGCCCGGGACGACCACGAGCTCCGCCCGGGACGCGGTGCGCGTCGTCATCCGGATCAGGGGTAGCGGGCTGACCTTGTCCTGCGCACCGTGGATGAGCAGGATCGGGAGGTCGGGCAGGGCACGCGGCAACGGTTCCTCGATGGCCACCCCCGCGACGGGAACCTGCAGGAGCGGCAGGCCGACCAGGATCACACCGTCGGGGCGTACCGCAGGGGAGGCGGCCATCGCCAGCGCCGCGAGGGCCCCCGTGTCGGAACCGAGGAGGACGAACGGGACGCCCGGCACCCGGTTCTCGGCCACCGCGGGCACCCGGCGGCCACCGTCGGGAACGACGGTCACCAGGTAGCCGTCCAGCGCGAGCCGATCGGCGAGAAGGTGGAACGGGCCGGCCTGCTCACCGCGCCCGAGCAGCACCGCGACCACCGCGCGCACATATTCCCCGGGTGCCCCGCCGGAGGCGGGAGAGGGCGCCGGGAGCCGACGCGTCAACGGAACCGGGATCGCGGCCGGGACGGCAGTGGAGGCCGGAGAGACGATCGACGCCGGAGAGACGGTGGGTGCGGTGGGTGTCGCGGCCGGCCTGCCTGCGGTTGGCGCGACGGAGCTGCCCCGCTGCGGACCGACGATGGCGCGGGCGCGGGACTGCCTGCCCGCCGCGGACGAGGTGGGCGAGGCCATCCGTAGATCATCGACGGACAACTGAGTGGTCGGCGACGGCATCGGCGCCAGATCTCCTTCGGACGGAACGGATCGTCGCGGCAGGCGGGCCGGACGTGCCGCGGGCGCGGCGTCGAGGCGACATCAATCGTTGATCTCGCCTCGGAGACCAGGAAAGGGCTTGAAGACTAGGAAAGGGCTTGAAGACTCGGAGAGGGCTTGAAGAGTAGGAGAGGGAAGGTGTCCGGCCCGCCGATGATCGGTCCGACGGCCCGGCGACCGGAGTAACACGCGGCTGCCGCCCGCCACGAGGCGAGGACAACGGCGGCCTGGACATCGCGGCGGCCGTGCTCGCGAGTCGTACGGGGTGACCAGCAGCGGCGACGGGTGGTTCTTCGACGGCGGTACCGCTGCGGTCGGTCTCGGGAGCCGGCCCCTGGGAAACGACCACCTGCCGCACGTCGCCTGCCGGCGAACGTCAGGAGCCCACCGGGAGGCGGAGGATGCCGGACCGCTGGCCGCCCGCGGCCGGGACGGATCGCTCGGCTCGGGGCCGCCGGCAGATCAGCGACAACGTCGCCAGGACGACGGCGACGGGAGGATCTCGGACTGGCGTCGATCGGGCCGGAGCACGTCCACGAACATGTCTACTACCCTGCGTAGCGAGAAGGGAAGCCGTCAAGCCGTTCACGGTGTGTCGTATATCACTCCACGACGCGCCGGCCCGACGCTGACGTGACGTCGACCGAAAGGTGTCCGGTCGGCCAGACCGGCGGCAAGGCCAGCCGGGAAGCCGGCCGCGAAGCCGGTGACCGGACCTCGTGGACCCCGCCCCGAAACACCGGAAAATGACGACAAGGGCACCGCCGGAGGCGCTGCCCTTGTCATGATCCGCGCACATTGTTCGTGCACGTTTAATGATCAACTATTTCGGTTCTCCGGGCACGGTCCTGTGCGTCGGGGAACCAACCCGCACCACGGTCAGGCCGCCGCCGCGCCCTTGGCCTTCACGAAACGGGCAGCCACGTCGGCCCAGTTGACGACGTTCCACAGGGCCGCCACGTAGTCGACCTTGACGTTCTTGTACTGCAGGTACCAGGCATGCTCCCAGGCGTCGAACACGAGCAGCGGGGTGTTGCCCACGCCGACGTTGCTCTGGTGGTCGTACACCTGCTCGATGAGCAGACGCTGCGCGGTGGCGTCGTAGGCCAGGACGCCCCACCCGGAGCCCTGCACCGTGGTGGTCACCGCGTTCAGTTGCGCCTTGAAGGCGTCGAAGGAACCGAAGTCGGCGGCGATGGCCTCACCGAGCGCACCGTCCGGCTTGTCCCCGCCGTCCGGCGAGAGGTTCTCCCAGTAGATCGAGTGGAGAATATGCCCGGAAAGGTTGAAGGCGAGCGTCTTCTCCAGGCCCACGATGGCACCGAAGTCGCCCTTGTCGCGCGCTTCGGCGATCTTCTCAAGAGTGTCATTGGCACCCTTGACGTAGGTCGCGTGGTGCTTGTCGTGGTGCAGTTCGACTATCTGCCCGATAATGGACGGTTCCAGAGCACCGTAGTCGTAGTTCAGGTCCGGCAGCGTGTACGTCGCCACTAGCGCACGATCCTTTCCATTCATAAGGAATTCATCCGAGGAGTCCCGTGCGGAGCTCTCGGAGGTCAGATGGGCGGTGCGGTGGAGCCGGCGGCCACCCGGAGCGGAGGGGGCGGATAGGACCCGGCGATGCTCATCGGCCCTCCCCCTCCTCTCCCGCGGCACCGCCTCGACGGCACCCTGTGGACGGTCGGCTTCGCTGCTGCAATCCTCCGCGCGATCCCCCGACTGGACACTATCGCCAGTCGGATGGGGCTTGCATGGCGAGACCCGACACCATGACACTCAAAGGATCGACCCGTTCGCAGCGCCAACAACAGTGCGTAACGGCGAGGAAACGAAAACGGGATTACTCCGCCATTCCTCGCCACCGCCCATTACCTTCCGCTACTCCTCATGGATCTGTTGGGCGAGGTAATGGGCCGCACCAAGCTGGGAGATCAGCTCCAGCTGGGCGTCGAGCCAGTCGATGTGCTCCTCCTCGGAGACGAGGATCCGCTCGAGGAGCACGGCCGATCCGACGTCGCCCCGCTCCCGGCAGAGTGCGACCCCCCGGCGCAGCAGGTCAACCGTCTCGAACTCCCCGGACCGGTCCACCTCGAGCTGCTCGGGCACCGTCTCCCCGATACGCAGCGTGTGCAGACGCTGCAGGTTCGGCAGACCGCCGAGATACAGCACCCGCTCGATGAGCTGATCCGCGTGCTTCATCTCGTCGATCGACTCGTGATAATAGTGCTCGGCGATCCGCCGATATCCCCAGTTACGTTGCATACGACTGTGCAGAAAGTACTGGTTGATGGTCGTGAGCTCGTTCGTCAGCACACTGTTCAGAATTTCGATGATTTCCACGTCACCACGCGTCACCATATGACCTCCACCTCCTGTCGGACATCGCCGGCCGGACGCCGCTCGTCATCATACCGAGGGAGTGCCCCGTCCCGCACCGCTTGATCGACCCGCCGTGGCGCCTCAACCAGCGGCGATGACCTCCGACGGTCCGCGCGAGCCGACAGGCGGAACCTCCAGCGGACAGCACATCACACGGATACGGATTTCGCAGCGAACCTGAACCCACACCCCTCACATCCGCCTGAACGTAAATGCAGGTAAGGTTTACTGTAAGGTAGAAATCCCGCACGGAGGAAGCGCGCGGGAAGCGTGCGACGGACCGTCATAATCATGGCGTCATTTCCCCGCGACGACTTCGTGCCGGCCCGGCGAGCCCCTGCCGGCACGCTTCCGGCAGTCGGTTCAGTGGCGATCGGTGGCGGTCCCGGCGGCCGGCGTCTCACCACATTGGACGACGACGAATCCCCCCCCGGCCGGAGTACTCGATCTGCGCGAGCTCCCCCGAGCTACGCCCCATGAGGTTGCCTATCTTGAACGAGGAGACCACCCGGGTACGTATGCCCGCTGTCCAGGCGACCGCGGCATCCCGGTCGACGCAGACCGGCTCGTCCGTCGACAACACCAGGGGAGCGCCCAGGCACAGCACGGCGACGCCGCCGCTGCCGGAAACCTCGGTGTTGAAGATCCCACCGGCGATCATGGCGCCGATGCCACCGGACGTCGTGGTGACCTTGTAGCGGATGCCGGACTCCAGCGCGAGCAGGCTGCGGCCGTTGACCGTCAGGCTGTCGTTGTCGAGCGTGAAGACCGAGATGTGGCTTCCGGACTCGGCGAACCAGACGCTTCCGTGGCCGGCGACCCTCATCAGGTCCTGGCCCTCACCGGTAACCGCCCGCCGCAGGAATCCACCGACTCCCTGGCCCTTGTAGGCGAAGTCGACGCGGCCGCGATAGGCCACCATGGCTCCCTGTTTGGCGTACATCTCGCCGCCGTCGAGGCGTACCCGCAGCATGCGATCGCCCTCTTCCAAGGCGAACGGGGGGCCCGCGGCGGGGCCCCCCGCGAAGGTCGCGAGTGGCTGGCTCATGGCCTCGATTCAACGCCCATCCACACCCGTTCGGGCCACACCGGTGGGAATACCGACGGGAGTATGGCGGGTAGACCGGCACCCGCCCGTCAGAGCAGCATCAGCTGCATCGCGCCGGCCATGACCAGTCGGGACGTGGCCGATGTCACCGGCGGCGTGTGGGTCGCCCAGCCCGGTCTGACCCTGCGGACCAGCGGGCCACCGATAGCAGCCAGCACCGCCACAGCGAAGATCACCGCGAACCAGTCGGTCAGATTCGTCAGACCGGTCGAATCACCGACCGGCCACCTGTCCGCTCGGGCCATGTACGCCATCGCCAACCCCTCGATGACGAGCATCGAGCAGCAGGACCACCGCGACGGCTCGCAGGTCGGGTCCGTCAGGACAAGAAGGAAGAAGACGCCGGCCAGCGCCAGATAAGCGACGGCGAACACCACCGACGACGTCATCCAGCGTGGGCCGACGAACATGACGACCATTCCCGCGGCCACCACCGTGTGCCCAATCTCGGCCGGTGGGTACACGGCCCTCCGCCGGGCTCGCACAAGCGCGCCGGCGAGACGTCCGGCGTGGAACATCGCCAGCAACGCGCAGGCGACCGCGGCAACGACGGCCACCGCCTGTGGTGGGGCCAGTGCGTACGCCGCTGCCGGGTGGTGGTGTGTCACCGATCCGCGGGTTCCCGTCCAGGCTCCCGTCCAGTTACGGCACGTCGCACGTCAGCTCACGCCCAGGGCGAGTTCGGCGTCGACCAGTGCGGTGATGCTGCCGGCACGGGCCTCGTCGACGATGGCCTGGAGCTGTTCGACACTCATCTGGATCCGCTGGCCGAAGTCATCGGTCAGCACGATGCGCCGCTCCGCCGGAGCCTCGTGGTCGACGAAGAGCTCCGGGCAACCACAGTTGCATTTTCCGCAAAAGGTCAAAATGTGACGTTCGCGAGTAGATCCGGACATGCCGTCTCCCGGGGTAGCGGACCAATCAGGAATATCAGTCTAAGATCCTCTTAGGGAAACGTCTGCGCGTTTACCGGATTCCGGGGGCACGGACACGGGGCGCAGTCAGGGCGCCCGCAGTCAGGGCGCGCGGTCAGGGGCCGGGGGACCCCCGGCGGAGTCGTCCGGCAGCCCACCCACGACACCACCGGACGCGCCACCGGACGCACGGTCGCCGGTCACGCCAAAGGCCCCGGGCCCCATGTAGGGATACACGTGGTCGGCAGGCGGAGCGAGATTCTCCTTGATCACCCGTGGGCTGATCCAGCGCAGCAGGTTCTGCGCGGAACCGGCCTTGTCGTTGGTGCCGGAACGGCGAGCGCCGCCGAACGGCTGCCGGCCGACCACGGCCCCGGTCGGCTTGTCATTGATGTAGAAGTTGCCGGCCGCGAAGCGCAGCACGTGTTCGGCGCGGGCGATCGCCGAGCGGTCGGTCGCGACGACGGCACCGGTGAGCGCGTAGGACGAGGTCCGGTCGATCAGTGTCAGCACGTCGTCCCAGGCCCCCGGCCGGTTGTCGTCGTAGACGTGAACCGACAGGATCGGGCCGAACAGCTCGCGGGTGAACCACTCCCGCCCGGGATCGGTGCCGAGCAGCACCGTCGGCCGGACGAACCAGCCGACAGCGTCGTCGCACTGTGCCCCGGCGAGAACGGTGACGGTCGAATCGCTGGCAGCACGGGTGCATGCGGCGGCCAGGCGATCGTAGGCGCGCGCATCGATGACCGCACCGGTGAAATGGTCGAAGTCGCTGACGTCCCCCACCGACAGTGCCTCGGTCGCGGCGGCGAGTTCGGCGTCCAGGCGCCGCCACAGGCTTGCGGGCAGGTACGCCCGGGAGGCCGCCGAGCATTTCTGGCCGCTGTACTCGAAGGACCCCCGCAGCAGCGCGGTACGCAGCACGTCAACGTCGGCCGAGGAATGCGCCACCACGAAGTCCTTGCCACCGGTCTCCCCGACGATCCGCGGATAGGAACGGTAGCCGTCCAGGTTCTCGCCGACCGCCCGCCACAGCCGGGCGAAGACGGCGGGAGAGCCGGTGAAATGAACGCCGGCCAGATCCGGGGCGGAGAACACCACGTCGCTGACCGGTTCACCCGAACCGCCGACGAGGTTGATGACGCCGGGCGGCAACCCCGCCGATTCCAGCAGCCGCATCAGGAAATGCGCGGCAAACGCCTGCGTGGGAGCCGGCTTCCAGACGACGGTGTTCCCCATCAACGCCGGCGCGGTCGCCAGGTTCCCGGCGATGGCGGTGAAGTTGAACGGGCTGACCGCGTAGACGAATCCCTCCAGCGGACGCAGATCCAGCCGGTTCCATTCCCCGGCCCCGCTGGCCGGCACGTCGGCCAGCAACTCGGCGGCGAACATCACGTTGAACCGCCAGAAGTCGATCAGTTCGCAGACGGCGTCGATCTCCGCCTGTTGGCAGGTCTTCGACTGGCCCAGCATGGTGGCCGCGTTCAACGTGTCCCGCCATGGGCCGGAGAGGGCCTCCGCGGCGCGCAGGAGCACCGCGGCCCGTCCCGCGAAACCCAGATCCCGCCAGCCGGGGGCGGCCTTCTTCGCCGCGGCGACCGCCTCGGCCGCGTCCGCGTGGGTGCTCTCTCGCAGCGTTCCGAGCACCCGCCGGTATGCATGAGGCTGCACGACGTCGCGGGCCGGGCCGCCGCCGAGATGCTGGTGTCCCCCGATCGTGTTGGTCAGCTCGATATGCTCACCGCCCAGCCGGAGCAGGGCCCGCCGCAGACTAGCACGTTCCGGGCTACCCGGGGCGTAGGAACGGACCGGTTCGTTACGCGCGACCGGAACCGTCACCGGTCCGGTCGCCACGCGCTCTGCTTCGTCCCGCCGCACGCTCCGTCCCCCGTCCAGCCTGCCCGCGTCTCAGCCGGCCCGCATCTCAGGCCCACCGCATCTCAGGCCCGACTCCGGAGCGCGCGAGCGGCGAGCAGCAGGTTCGTGGGTCTCTCCACCAGCCGCCGGGTCAGGTACGGCACGCAGTCCGCCCCGTAGGGCACATACACCCGCACCGTGGCCCCGGTCGACGCCAACCGCCACTGCTCGACCGGGCGTACCCCGTACAGCAACTGGTATTCGAAGGTCGCGGGCAGGCGTCCCACGTGCTCGGCGAACCGGCCGGCGAGGTTCAGGAGGGCGGGGTCGTGAGTGGCAATCATGGGATAGCCCGATCCGGTGAGCAAGATTCCCAGACAGCGGGCGTACGCGGCGGCGACAGCCGGACGTCCCTGGTGGGCTACGGCGGGCGGTTCGCGGTAGGCGCCCTTGCACAGCCGCACCCGTGACCCGGCGGTGGCGAGGTCACGGCAGTCCGTCTCGGTGCGCAGAAGCTGCGCCTGCAGGACGGCGCCGACGGAGGGGAAGTCCCGACGCAGCTCCACCAGGGTGTCCAACGTCGAGTCCGTGGTGGTGTGATCCTCCATGTCCAGGGTGACCGTCGCGTTCGCCGCCGCTGCCCGCGCGCAGATCTCGGCGGCGTTCTCGTACGACAGCTTGCGGCCGTCGCGGGGCACGGCCTGACCGAGCGCAGACAGCTTCACCGAGACGTCGAGACCGGCGGCGATCCCCGCGCGGTCGGCGAGGTCGAGCAGCCCGAGGTAGGCCAGCAGGGTGTGGGCCGCGTCCTCCGCACGGGTGATGTCCTCACCGAGCAGATCCACCGTCGCCAGGAGGCCGAGGTCCGCAAGTCCGGCTACCGCGGCGACCGCGTCCGCGTCGGACGGGCCGGCGACAAAGCGATCGATGATCCCCCGGGCAAGGGGGGTACGTGTGACGAGCGCGCGGGTGAGCGGATGGCGGGACACGGGAGGCATCAGCTTTTGGATCATATCGATCGTCCCCTGAGGCGACGTGACAGAATAAGCGTGATCCGAAGCTTCACGTAAGCTCGATGCTCTGTCCAGCCTAGCGGCGCGGAATGCCGCGCCGGCTCAGAGCGCGCCGGCTCAAAGGCGACGCAGGCCGGCGAGTACCCGGTCGAGCAACTCGAGCTGCGGGGCTCCCGTCGGCATGGTGAGCTGGGAGATCTCCACCAGGCGGTCCGCCGCCGCGTCGGCGACGAGCACGCGGACTACGCCCACAGGCAAACGCAGTTCGGCCGCGATCTCGATCACCGACTGAGGCTGCACGCACATCGCGACGATCGACTTCTGTTCGAGAAGCAGGACCGGCAGCCGCCCGCGGCCGAGCGGTGTCGTGGTCACCATGGCCTCGAGCGCCAGCAGACGGGACGGGCGCGCCCGGCCGCGGGTCGCCGTGTACGGCCGCACGAGCTCGCCCGACGGCTCCACCGCGTCCCCGTTCACGTGATCACCTGGTCACCTGGTCATGGGGTATGGGGTCATGGGGGATGTCACTTGGTGGGCACCTGGTCACACATTTTCGCGGCGGGCCGGGGTGAGCGCCTCCCGGGTCCGGGCGACGAGCACCGTCATCTCGTACCCTACGAGCCCGATATCGCAGGTGTTGGTGGCGAGCACGGCCAGATAGGACCCCTCCCCGACGGCCATGAGCAGCAGCGAGCCCTGGGCCATCTCGACGATGGTCTGGGTGACGTGGCCGCCGTCCACGAAGTCGGCGGCGGCCAAGGTCAGGCTGAACAGACCGGACGCGAGGGAACTCAGCCGTTCCGCCCGCTCACGCGGGAAACCAGTGCAGACGGCGAGAAGATGCCCGTCCGAGGACGCGACGATCGCATTGGCCACACCGGGCACGAAGTCGACGAAGTTGTTGATGAGCCAGTCGAGCGAGGGATTCTCGGGATCCGCGCGGGTCACGCGTCCTCCAGACTATGCGAATCAGGGGGTGCGAATCAGGGAGTGCGGTGTCCGCGCGCAGGCAGGAGGGATGCGGATGGTCATCCGTCGCTGCCAGGCTCGTCAGGGGTCTCCCTTGACACCACGAGCATGGTGAACGCCTTCGTACAGTCGGCTCAGGCGGCCGCGGATCCGTTCGGGCGCCACCGTCTGCTGTTCCGGGGCCGGCGTGAGCGCCGCTGCCGAGCCGAAAAGGTCGGGGCCGGCATCGGGGGGCGAGCGGTCGCGGACCTGGACGGGGGCGTGCCCAACGGGTCCGGACCGAGGAGCCCGTGGGTCTGCGGGGCGCGGATCGGCAGCCCGGAGGGGGTCCTGGGACCATCTGGCCCGATGGGGGGATGGTCACTCACCGCCGCTTCGCCCGAGCCCGATACCCCACCGACGGTTACCGCCCCGCCCGACCGCGCCGCCCCACCGGCCGCGGGTGGCTCGAGGGACGCGGGTGGGATGCGCACCGCGGAACGCGACGGTGCCGGATCTCGCGTGAACCAGTTGAACTTCTCCTCGGAGGGCTCGGAGGGCTCGGGCGGCCGCGCCGCGGCGGCGCGCATCCTTCTGTCCGCCCCACGCTCGCGCCGACGACGGAGCGCGGCCACCGCCTCCTCGATCGGAGGCAGGACGGCCCCGCCCTCCGATCCCGTGGCGGCGCCCAGACGCGACCCGCCACCGGCCTCGGCCACGGTGGACGAGTCGGCGTCGTCGGCGAGCTCGTCGACGACGCCAAGATCGACACCGCGCGGCCGGAACCACTCCTCGGTCGGTGTGTAGGAGGTGTAGGAGCCGAGACCGGCCGGCAGCGTATCGGGACCGCCGAGCGACCCCGCAGGCCCCGCAGGACCCACAGGACCCACAGAACCGGTAGGACCCGCAGAACCGGTAGGACCTGTAGGACCGTGACCGTTCAGGCCCGTCGCACCGGGAGCCGCTAGGCCGTTGCCACGAGGCGCGGTGCCACGAGGCGGGATGCCCGCGACGAACAGCACGGCAGGCAGATGGACGAGCGCGCAAACCCCGCCGGTATCCGAGCGTGCCAGCCGCACCGCGATGTCGTGCCGCGCGGCCAGGCGGGCCACGACGAACAGGCCGAGGCGTTGGGCGATCGAGAAGTCGAACACCGGAGGCTCGGCCAGCCGCTGGTTGGCTGCGGTCAGCTCCTTCTCCGACATCCCGAGGCCGGCGTCGTCGATGATGATGATGAGCAGTCTGCCGTCGTCGAGGCGGGACGCGGCGAGGTCGACCGCGAGGTATGGCGGGGAGAACTGGGCGGCGTTCTCCAGTAGCTCGGCGACGAGGTGGACGACGTGGTTGACGGAGTCGGCGGCAACCTGCACCTCCGGCACCTCGATGATCTGGATCCGTTCGTACTGCTCGATCTCGCCGATCGCGGCCTGCAGCACGTCACCCAGCGGTACCGGACCCGCCCGGCGCCGGCCCGGTCCAGCCCCCGCGAGCACGAGCAGGTTCTCGCTGTTGCGGCGCATCCGGGTCGCCAGGTGGTCAAGCTTGAACAGGTTCTCCAGCTGGAGGGGGTTCTCCTCGGTGGCCTCCAGCCGGTCGATGAGCGCGATCTGCCGTTCGATGAGGCTCTGGCTGCGCCGGGACAGGCTCAGGAACAGGGTGTTGACGTTGCGCCGCAGGCCGGCCTGTTCGGTAGCCAGCCGCACCGCCTCGTGCTGCAGCTCGTCGAAGGTGCGCGCGACCTCGCCGATCTCGTCACGGGAGTCGATGGCGATGGCGATGGACCGGATCGTCGTGTCGACCTGGTCCGGGTACGCGGTTTGCAGCTGCTCGATCAGGTGGGGAAGGCGCTCGTGGGCGACGTCGAGGGCGCCCGTCCGCAGTCTGCGCAGGGGGCCGGTCATCGTGCGCGCGATCGCCAGCGTCCACACGATCGCACCGACCATGATAGTGATAATCAGCGCGCCGAGGATGGCGGTCCGCTCCCAGGCGGTGGAGCGCAGCTCGCTCGCGGACCCGATGACGTTGTCGAGCAGTCCGGTCTCGACGGTGCGCAGCAGCTCGATGTGGGTGGTGCTGGCCGCGAACCACTGGTCGGGATCGATGCCGAGGTCGGGCAGTCGCTGACGCTGGACGGCACGGTCGGGGGTGCGCTTGACCGTCAGCAGCGCCTGACCGTTGACGATCTGATCGTAGCGGATCCGGTCGCTGGGGCGGGCTGCGGCGCGGAACGCGTCCTCGGCCGTCTGTTCCTCGGCGAGGAGACCGGACATCCGTTCGGCGGCGCCGAACTCGAACCGGCCGGTGAGTGCCGTGGCGTAGAGCTGACCGCGGATCTGGGAGTTGATCTCCTTGATGGTCGACAGGTCATTGAGGACCATGGTGGAGTAGCGGAGCTCGTCGTCGTTCCTGTCCTGCCCGATCCGGCGGTCGAAGGCGAGCAGGCGGCTGATCGTGGTCGAGTACTCGCTCAGGATCGCGCCGATGGGCAGCTTCCCGCCCCGGACGGCCTGGCGCAGCGCGGGCAGTGCGGCGATGCTCTGCCGCACCTGCGCGGACAGCGGGGAGGCCCCTCGGCCGAGACAGCCGGAGGAGGACCTTAGCGAGGCCTGGAAACGGGTCAGCGCCTTGTCCACAACACGCTGCTCGGTGTTCAGCCGGTCGGCCAGCGCCCTGCTGGTCGGGTTGGCGCCACGCCCACTCATGATGAAGCCCGCGGCGAGATCCCGCTCGAGCTGCATCTCGTGCACCGCCGCGGTCACGTCCCGGCCGAGTTCCGCCGCGGTCACCCCGTGACCGTAGCTGGCGGCGTCGGACAGCCAGGTCACGCCGGCGAGAATCGCCACCGCCAGGAAGGCCGCCATGGACACCGCCAACGCCGCGAAGAGCTTCCCGCGCACGGGGAGGTCGTGCAGGCGCGGCCGCCGCCACGGACGCGATCGGAACTCCCCCGCCCCGGTCATGGCCGCGGCGGCGGTCGGAGCCGTAGCGGTCGAGGCCCCCGCCGAGTGCCGCCGACGCCGCACCGGGGATAGCTGCTCCCGGTCCCCGGGTGTGCCCGCGCCACGATGCCGGCCCTCGACAGAGGACCCCGGCGGGTCATCCGTCGCGACCCGCCTTCTTCCCGGCTGGACCACGAGATCCGTACCTCTCGCCCTCTCGGATCGCCCTCTGGAACTGTCCCGCCAGGCCAGTCCCGGCCCCGGCCCCGGCCGGCAAAGACTATGCCTTGGCCTGCAAAGGCCATGTGGGCGCCCGATGCCGCCGCCGGTGGGGTCGCCTGACGATCGGCCCCGTCAATCACCCGCGCTGCCGGGCAGCCCGGCTGCGGTTGTTGCCCGACAAACAACTAGTGTCGCCCCTGGCCACTGCCAGCTTTCGCTCCTCACCGAGCCGGGCATGCGGGGAGCGCGATGATCCACGGGTTTCGAAGCACGGTCGCGGGCCTTGCGCTTCTCTCCGTAGTCGCGCTGGCCGCCTGCGATGGCGGTGGCAAAGCCGAGCCGGCCCGAGTTTCCGGCGAGGTCAAGATCGGACTGCTCGCCCCCCTGACCCAGGGCAATCCCGAAACGGGGCGTGACGCACAACGCGGAGCAGAGCTCGCCAGCCGTCTCATCAACGCCGGCGAAAGCTGGACGGGCGACGAGACCAGAGGTGCCTGGGGGCCATCCGGCCGGACCCAGCTTTCTGTTGTGACATTGGACACAAGCAGCGATCCGCGCCAGGCCGCGGACGTCACGTCACGCTTAATGACCAACCACGGTGTCGTGGGCATCGTCGGCGCGTTCACCCCGGACGCCACCCTGGAAGCCAGCCAGCGGGCCGAACGCCTGCAGATCCCGTTCGTCAACGGAGGCCCGCCGCTGACGGCGCTGACCGAACGTGGGCTGAGCTGGTTCTTCCGGATCGGACCCGACGCGGCCGACTACGGCGGCACCTTCCTGTCCCTGCTGCGTGACGCCGAGCAGCCGGGCCAGGAGCGCCGACGCGTCGCCCGGCTTTACACCAACGACGCCACCGGCCTCGATATGCAGGCGACTGTGGCAGAGTTCGCCGAGGAGACCGGTTACCCGGTCGTGGCGAGCGTGGCCTACCAGCCGGGTACCGGCCAGCCGGGTACCGGCGATCTGGCCGCCGCCGTCGGCGCCTTGCGAACCGCTGCACCCGACGTTGTACTGACGAATATTTCTCCCAGCCAGGGCGAAATTCTGGGAAACACTTTCCGGGATGGTGGGTACATACCACCCGCGGTTGTCGTGTACGGCGACCCGGCGGAGGCCGCCCGACTCGCCGCGGTTCCCGAGTTCGCCGATCGGGTCAGCCGTCAGGTCGCCTGGTCGATGCCCATCGCCCGGGCCAATCCGCTGGCCGCGAGAGTAATCGACCGCTATCTGCACGATTTCGGGGCGCCGATGACCGAGGATGCGGCCGAGGCCTTCACCGCCGTGACCACGATCGCGCAGGCAATCGACGACGCGGGCAGTGCGGATCGTGAACTGGTCCGCTCCGCGTTGACCGCCCTGAATCTACCCGCGAGTTCGACCATCATGCCGTGGAACGGCGTCCATTTCGACGGAACCCACCAGAACACACTTTCCGCAACAGCGATCGAACAGGCCACCGGTACGACGTTCAGAACCGTCTACCCCCGCGACCTGGCCACGACGACGGTCAGGTGGCCCGCACCGGGGACGGCCGTGACGACTGTCGGACATCCGTCATCGGGGGCGACATCGGCGTCACAGTCGACGCCAGGGACCAGGACCAGGACACGGAACGAGTAGGTATCAAGTAGGTATATCAAGTAGGTATACGGAACGAGTAGGTACGCGGATCGTTCTCCGCCCGGCCCGTCCACGGATCACCTCGCCGGCGCGAGATCCGCCACCAGCACCGGATCGAGGCCGCCGGGGGTGCCGTCCGGCTCGGTCTTCTCCAGCCGGAACCGGGCCGCGCGTCCGTCGAGCTCGAGGACGGCGAGCTGACTGTCGAACCAGGGTCCGTGGGTGACCGTCCACCGGATGGACCGGCCCCGCACCCCGGCAAGGCGGGCGAAGGCCGCGGAGAATGCGGCTAGCGGAGCGCGCCGGGAGATCGCGTCGACCCGCCGGATCGCCGGACCGAGCGGGTTGCGGAACGGCGAGCACACCGCCTGCCACACTGGGCTCGGCGCCGTGGCCGCGGCGGTGAGGTCGGACTGCGCCGGGAAGTCGGCACGGGCCAGATAGGCGTGGTGCACGTCACCGGACAGCACGATCACGCTGGCCGGCGCCGGACCGCGTTCCCCCGCCGAGATAGACCGAAGCAGCTCCGCCATCGCGGCGAAGGAGGAGCCGAAGGCCGACCAGTGTTCGAGGTCGAGGGCCTGGCGGACCCGCTCGGCCACGGCCGCGGCCCGTCGGCCCCACCGCCCGCCCGCAATCAGCTCGCTGGCCGCCTCGACGTTGTGGATCGTCGGTGTCAGCAGGAACGGGACGGAGGTGCCGAGCAACAGGTGATCCACCTCGCCGTCGTGCAGGGTCTGTTCCCGCACCCACTCCCACTCGACGGCGTCGATCATCGCCCGCGAACCGTCGGGGGACACCACCCGTGCACACCGGGAGTCGATCACGATCAGCCGGGTCCGACCGAGGTCCCATCGGAAACTCCATCGCACCGCCCGGCCTGCCGGTTCGCCGTGGCCCTCAGGCTGGGCACCCTCAGGCTGGGCGACGGCACGGGGACCGACCCGGCCATCGGCCGCGGCAGTTCGCCCCGCGGTCACGTCGGGGTGGTCTGCCGCCTCGTCAGCCCGTCGGGCGAACGCACGCAGCACCTGCTCCGCCACGCTGCCGGCCACGCTAGCCGGGGCGGCCCCGCCCTCGGGCACTGCGGGGGTTCCCGCCTCGACCACGGCCCGGAACACCGGATCACACTCCCGGACGGCCGGGACCAGGTTACCGAGGTGCTGGTAGAGCCAGTAGGCCATGATCCCGCCGGTGACGCGTGCGTCCCACCACGGCGCGGCCCTAATCTCCGTACGCCATGCCGCGGAGATGTTCCAGTCGTCTCGCACATCATGATCGTCAAAGATCATCGCCGTCGGGACCGTTGACAGTAACCAGCGGATGTCCGTCTGCGACCACGCCTCCTGGTACAGCCAGGTGTACTCCTCGAAGTCGGCGATCTCCTCCCCCGGCGGGACGGTGACATCCCGCCGGTCACGAATCCGCGCCGCCGTCTGCGAGGAGACATGATCGGCATAGACCTGGTCACCGAGCAGAAGCAGGACATCCGGCCAGGAGGCGGGGTCGTGCGCGGGCAGTTCCAGGGCGAGGGCGTGCAGCGCATCCGTGCCGAGTCCACGGCTGTCCTGATCGGCGTTCAGGGTGTACGGCTGCTCCTGCGGCGCGGTCACCCGGCAGGAGCCGAAGACCAGCCGCAGGGGCCCCTCGTCCTTGACGGGACGCAGCAGGCTCGGCGGCCTGCCCGGCTCCGGCCAGACCCGCACCGCGCCGTCGGTGGGCGGCTCGGACCCGACCGCCGGCCCTCCGGGCCCGGGACCCGTCAACCACACCTCGTCCGTCAACCACACCTCGTAGGGAACCGGCTCTCCCGGCGTCAGGCCTTCGACCACGACGACTGCGTAGTGGTGCCCGGCCACCTCGAAGGTACGGGCCTGCCCAGCCGGCGGGTCGAACGTCGCACGTGCGAGTGCGCCACGCGGGACCCGGACCTCGACATCACAAGCAGCGTCGACCTCCATCCACAAGGTGACACGCGTTGCCTCGGTGTGCCGGTGGATGGGGCCGAGGAGCAAACGAGTCATTCGCCCACTCTCGTCCAACGAGACGAACGCACGTCCGGCTATCGCACGGCATGGATAGCGTGTTACTTAACGACCACACTCGGCTGATCGCCTTCAGGCGACGGCGCCACGCGAGCCACTCCAGGAAGTCGGACGACAGGCTCGTCGTGTAGCGCTGTTCACGGCAGCGCGAGCGAAGATATTCTGGAGATTTTTGAGCTGGGCCTTCAAACTCGGGCCTTCCTTCCTTCAGCTAGGAGCCGGTCTATCCAACTGTTGCCGCACGGAGGAGATCGGAGGTATGTCGGCTGTAGGGGTTGCGTCGGGGTGTCTGGTCGGAGTCGACCCAGGGCAGGGGGATGAATTCGGGCCGGCGATCGTGGCCGATTCGGACGATCCAGCCGTGGTGGTGGATGAGCCTATGATGATATCCACACAGCAGTACCAGATTGTCGAGTGAGGTTCTTCCACCGTCTATCCAATGACGAACGTGGTGAACTTCGCACCATGACGGCGGCCGATCACACCCCGGGAATGAACAGCAGACGTCTCGGGCGATGACGGCGCGGCGTAGGTCCGCGGGTGCGGTGCGGTGGGCCCGTCCGACGTCGAGGGGGACGCTCGCCGCATCGAAGACGACGCGGGTGACCGTGGGCGTCACAGGCCAGGCGGCGCAGGACACTGGCCGGCAGAGGTTGACCCCAGCTGGTGGTGGCGGGCGTACCTCCCTGGCCGAGTAGTGCCGTCCAGGGGACGGTGACGGTGAGGTGAGGGCGCACGCCGCCGGTGACGGGCAGAGCTGCGGTGGTGAGGGTGCGGTGAAGGAGGTCGACGAGGGCGTCGGCGCGGCGCTGTGCAGGTGTGCGGGGGTCGGGGTGCCGTCGTCGGCGGGACGGGGTTTGGCCAGCGGGTCGAGTGCGCTGCGTAGGAGCGCGGCGGCTTCGGCGTCGAGTTCGCCGGTGATACGGGTGGTGCCCCCGGGCAGATCGATGATCCACAGGCCGCGCCGATCCCCGGGGGCGTCGCCCGAATCCTGGTTGCCGTTGCCCGGGTTCTGGTTGTCATCGCCGGCCGGGCCCCCTGCGGGGCCGGGAGACGTGCCGGAGTCGGCGCCCTCACGGTCGCCGTTCTGGCTGCCGGTGTTGGCGGGGTCATCGCCGCCGGGGCTGGTGTCGATCCGGGTGAGTTGTTCCCGCAGGTGCCGGCCAAGACGGGCCAGTTCGCGGGGGTCGAACATCCGGGCCAGCTCCAGCAGGGATGCCTCCGCCGCCGTGTACACCTGCGCGTCCAGGTCGCGGGGGAGGGAACGGATCGTCGTGCGGACCTCGACCGCCTGCTCGACCGTGATCGCGCCGGCGGCCAGGGCCGCACCGGTGGCACTCAGCGGTCCGTCCACGGCCAGGGCCAGATCGACCAGGCGTTGGGCATCCCCCGGCCGGATCCGCAGCCGTTCCCGCAGCAGCGCCGCGGTGCTGGTAGCCCCCTCCCGCACGGCCAGGTTCCGGCCGTGGGCCTCCCGCACCAGCGCGAGCCGCACCGCGGCCAGGCGGGCCAGCTCCACCGAACAGTCGTCCAGGGCGCCGTACAACTCGGCATCCGACAACGACCACACCGGCGCGTCCAACAGGCCGCCGACCTGCTCGGCCACTACCGCCAAACCCAACAGCACCAGATGCTGCCCGAGGGCCGGGCCGGCAGTGATGGTCATGGATCAAGTGTAGATCACACAACCCCCAATGTCGAACTCATGTTCGATTACCGTAACTAGGTGCTGTGGTCCTAGGCTTGTCTTCCGCA
>NZ_CDWTMO010000076.1:0-7290 GCF_977946435.1 Frankia sp. CgKIO3
GGGGGTGACCGGGGCCGTCAAAGGGGTGACCGGGGCCGTGCCGGAGGTCGCCGCACCCGGCCGGGGCGAAGGAGAGGGCGAGAAGCTGGCGCCCGCCGCGGCGGAATCCGAGGAGGGCACCTCGGGCGGGCAGACCGAGCAGCGTGGGCAGACCGAGCAGCGTGGGCAGGCGGAGCAGACCGAGCAGGGCGAGCGGTCGGAGCAACGGGCGGCCGGTGAGGGAGCGGCGCCCGAGGCTGTGGCGCAGTCCGGTGCGCAACGCCGTTCTTCGCCCGGACGTTCGGCGGGGCCGCGCCGCGCCGCGCGTGGCCGGCAGAACGTCACCTCCGAGCGGTGACATCCGAGGGACGGTCCGATCGACGAGGAGCGGAGATGACGCAGACGACAGAGCGGCCGACGACGAAGCCACCGGCGCAGGGTTTTCTCGGTGCCCTGCGTGACAGCCCGGCGACCAAGAGCCTGCTCGACGAGACGAAGAACTTGGCGAAGGCGGGTGGGGCGCACCTGGTCGGCAGGACGGCGCAGCGGCTCACCTCGAGCACGGAGAAACTCCACGGGCTGGCCGAGAGGAACGGCAAGGAGGGTAAGCTTTCCCCGCTCGCCGAGGGCGTCCAGCGGCTGGTCAAGGGGGAACCGCCGACGAAGGCGGCCTTCAGGACCGCGGCCTCGGCGATGCGCGAGAAGGCGAAGGGGGCGCTGAAGATCGGCCGCGGGAAGCGCGGCGGCAAGAGCGGGCCACTCAAAGCCACGAACATCGAGGAGACGGTGGACGTCGGTGTCCCGGTGTCCGTCGCCTACGACCAGTGGACGCAGTTCCCGGATTTCGCCCGTTTCATGAAGGGCGTGGAGGCGGTGGAAGCGAAGAGCGAGACCGAGCAGAACTGGCGGGTCAAGGTCTTCAAGTCCCGACGCAGCTGGAAGGCGACCATCCAAGAGCAGATCCCGGACCGGCGGATCGCTTGGACGTCCGAGGGCGGAAAGGGCTCCACCAGGGGCGCCGTCACTTTTCATCCGCTCGCTGACGACCTCACCCGGATCCTGCTGACCATAGAATACTATCCCAGCGGGTTCGTCGAGAGGACGGGGAATATCTGGCGTGCCGGCGGCCGGCGGGCCCGCCTCGATCTCAAGCATTTCCGCCGGTTCATCATGATGCAGGGCAAGGCAACCGGGTCGTGGCGAGGCGAGATTCGCGACGGCAAAGTGGTGGCACAGCCCGAGGAGTCGGGGGCCGGCCACGAGAGAGAGGGCGGCGACCGTTCCCAGCGAGCCGAGCAGGCCCAAGCCGAACGCGCCGAGCAGGCCGAGGCCGAGCGGGCCGAGGAAAAAGGGAGTGCCGAGCAGAAAGGGGGCGCCGAGCAGGCCGAGCAGGCCGAAACCGCGCGGCGGTGAGTATGGCGAGGGTGCGCGGGTTCCTGCGATTGTCCGGGCGCGGGTGACCCGAAACGGGGTAGCGTCGGCATCATGGCCGCGGGACGCCTGGTCGGGATCTACACCACGCCGATCCGGGGTACCCGGAGGCGGGCCTGTGAGGCTGTTCGAGTGATCGAGGGTCACGGCCTCGAAGGCGACCGCTACGCCATCGGCACCGGGACCTACTCCGCGCGCGGTGGCGCCGGTCGTGCCGTCACGCTGATCGAGCGTGAGGTCATCGCCGCCGTGGCCGCGGATGCCGGGGTGGCTCTGGCCGAGTGGGAGACCAGGCGAAACCTGGTGACGGAGGGCGTCGCGCTACTCGACCTTGTCGGGCGGACCTTCCGCATCGACGACGTTGTCCTGCTCGGTGCCCGGCCCTGCCCACCGTGCTCCTACCTCGAACAGCTCACCCGCCCCGGGGTCTGGAGCGCGCTACGCGACCGGGGTGGCCTGCGCGCCGACGTCGTGCGTGGCGGCACCGTCCGGATCGGCGCGACGATCATCATCCCGCACCGGGAGGCCGAGTCCGTCGACGCGGTCGCGCCGGATCACGCGGTTGTGTCGGGTGCGCCCGCCCCGACCGGTGGAGGATAGCGCCACGCATCCGGGTCAGTACCGCCAGGCGGGATCCCGGTGTAACCGGGCTGGTTCTTCAGTAGCCCGACGCGGGCGGCCACGCCGAGACTGTAGACCAGCGCCCGGACGCGGGCGTCGATCTCGTCGCGGATCGACCGGATCTCCTCGAGCGCGCACTCCGCCGGATCATCCAGTTTCCAGGTGAGGTAGCGCGTGTCGGGGTAGCTGGGAACGGCGTCATCGCATCCCATGTTGATGACGACGATGGAGTCGCGGACCATCTCGTTGGTCAGTCGCTTCGGGGACTCCCGGGACAGGTCGATGCCTACCTCGGCCATGACGGTGACGACTCCCGGGTGGATGGCCGGGGCCGGGGCGGTGCCGGCGGATCGGGCGCGGAACAGGCCACGACCATGTCGGTCGAGCAGAGCGGCGCCTATCTGAGAACGGCCCGCGTTGTGAACGCAGACGAACAGCACTTCGGGCGGACGAGCCACGAACGCTCCTGGTCGGCCGTGCTGGAACGGTGGGATAACGGGTTGCCGGGGGGCGTCGGAATGTATTTTCTTCGGATCTGGATGTCGGGTCGCGATGTCAGGTGTTTGTTTGAATGTTGATGTTCGCGGGCTTCCGCTATAGCGGGTGTTGGGTATGCCTTGGTGAGGCATCGTCGAACACGGTTTCGCCGGGTGTGGCATCGCGGACTGTGATTTCATGGGCCGGATGTTCGCGGACTGCGAGTCTTGCCGACGTGACCATCGCCGACCGCGAACGTCGCCGGTCATTGTCAACAACATTCTGATAACACTGATGTAGTCGTTCGAGTCAGCCGTGGGTTGCCAGTGGCATACTCCCACGGGTGTCACCGGGTGCTCCCCGCGGGGATGGGTACGGTGCTCCCCAAGGGGATGGGTACGGTGCTGGGCACACCGCGGCCGAGATCTACGCGGACTTCGTCCGCCGGGACGGTCCCGGTCGGAACTTCTCGGCCGTCATCACCGCCATCCGCGAGGGCGCCCTGGGTGCCCGCCACGACGGGGAAACCGCAGGAGGAAACCGCAGGACCGTACTCGGGGCTCGGGGCATCGGGCGGGGGTCAGCGCCGCATCAGCAACGAGCCGCCCAGGAGATACGACCCGACCATCTCGAAGTTCGTCGGCGCCAGGGTGATGTGCGCGACCACGGTGTGGATGTCGCGGAAGCAGCGGTCGAGCCGGCCGGCCGCGCCCAGGGCCCTGGTGCCGGCCAGGCCGTGCAGGGTGTCCACGGCCTTCAGGGTGTTTTCGCCGACGGCGGCGGCGGCGAGCCGGATCAGGGCGCTGAGCTTCTCCCCGCCGATGAGGCGGGCACTCGCGTGGCCGGCCGCATCGTCGAGCAGCAGTTCGCCCGCTCTGACCAGGGCCGCAGCGCGGGCGATGCCGGCCTGAACGGTGTGGCTGGACGCCAGCGTCTCCGTCCCGCGGGCAGGAACCGCGCTGACCGCCAGCCCCGGGAAGGCGCTCAGCGCGTCCTGGGCGATGCCGAGCGCTGTTGACGCGGTCGTGAACGGGCCGAAGTCGTAGTACGCGATGGGGTAGCCGCGCGAGGGCCGGGCCGCGGGCAGCCGGCGCAGCAGCCCGCCGTCGACGGTGTGCTCCTCGGGGACGAAGAGGTCGTCGACAGTGAAGCTGACGCTCCCGGTGCCGCGCAGCCCTATCGTGAACCAGTCGTCGGTGAAACGGGCGGCATCCCGCGGAACGAACATCATCCGGGTTGTGGGCGGGGTCGGGGCCGACGAGTCCGCCATACTTCCCGCGGCTACCTCGCCGGCCGCGCTGGTTTCGGTGACGAGTGAGGCGCACACCAGCCAGTCGGCGTGGGTGGAGCCGCTGGCGAAGGACCACCGACCGCGTACCCGGTGACCGCCGGGGACGGCCTCGGCGTGGCCCGACGGGTTGATCCCACCGACGACGAGACCATCGCTCTCCCGGAACATCCGGCCGGCCGTCTGCTCCGGGAGGTAGTCCGACATCCGGCCGATAACGCCCTGGACCCCCATCTGCCAGGCGACGGAGGCGTCGATCCGGGCGAGCGCCTGGAGCACCGCGGAACCGGTCCGGACACTCACCCCGCCACCGCCGAAGGCCGGGGAGACCCACATCCGGTGGATGTTCTGCTCACGCAGGGCGTCGATGACGTCGGGCGGCGTCATTCTCTCCTGTTCGGCCTGTTCACGGTGCTGGACCAGGACCGGGGCGACTTTCTCGACCCGGGCGAGCCAGTGCCTGGTCTCGTCGTCGGGGTGGGCGGGGCCTGGCCAGAACATGTCACGCATCCACTCTGATCAACCGCCTGATCTACTGACGGCAAAGCTCCGACTGAAACCGCATCTACGGATAGATCATAGCAATTTCTACGTAGATACGGATCGCGAAAGCGCTAAGGGGCCGTGAGAGCGGCCCAGATGACCAGGGTTTCCCCGGCTCTGCGGCTCTGCGGCTCTGCGCGTGACTTTATCCGAGCGGTCGGCGCCCGGGTTCCTCGCGAGGGTTACCCGGAAGAGGTGGTCTGGGCGGGACGCGGTGCGGCAGGCGGTGCGGGACGCCACGCACAGTTCACTTTTTCGCTTCCGGAACGGGGGCCGACGGCTGCCCGGAACCTGCACTGTGATGGTCGACGTCGGGGGACTGCGGCCATACGGACAGTGACAGGAGGGCCGGGCGAGATGGCAGAGGAACGCGTGCCGAACCGACGGGACGTGCTGGCCCGAGCGACGGTGGCGTCACTGGCGGCCGCCGCCGGCACCGCCGTAGGGGTTCCGGCGGCGCGGGTCGCGGACCGGGCCCCGGGCCAGGTGCGGGGTGGCCGGCCCACGTTCACCTCCGGCGTGCAGTCCGGCGATGTCACCGCGGACAGCGCGGTGGTGTGGGCACGGGCCGATCGGCCGGCGGCGCTCGCGGTCGACGTGGCAGCCACCGAGACGTTCACCGCCGCCCGGCGGGTCGGCGTCGTCCGGGTGGGCGCGGCGACCGACTTCACCACCCGGACTTCGCGATTTGCTCCGGGGACACCGTGTACGCGGACGGGCCGCTCCTCCCGACGGTTCCGTTCGCGGACGGCTCGCTGTGGCGCAACCTCGTCGTCCCGGAGAAGTCCAAGGTCGCCGAGACCCTCGCGGAGTACCGCGGCAACTACCGGTACAACCTGCTCGACGCAAACCTGCTCGCGTTCAACCGCGAGGTGCCGTGGGTGTTCCAGTGGGACGACCACGAGACGCTCAACAACTGGTATCCCAGTGAGATTCTTGACGATTCCCGGTACAGCGAGAAACGGGTGGACGTCCTCGCGGCGCGTTCGCGGCAGGCGTTCCTGGAGTACACCCCGTTCATTCCCGGTCGGGCCGGCCCGGGCGGGAGGATCTACCGCAGGATCTCCTACGGCCCGCTGCTCGACGTCTTCGTCCTGGACCTGCGCTCGTTCAAGAACCCGAATCCCGACGGCCAGGAGGATCCCGCCGGCGTGGCGATCCTCGGCCGCCACCAGAGCGAGTGGCTGCTGGCCGGGCTCGCCGCCAGCCGCGCCACCTGGAAGGTGGTCGCCGCCGATCTCCCGCTCGGGCTGCTGGTGCCGGACAACCCGAGCGGCGTGGAGGCGGTGGGGCAGGGCCGGCCGGGTGCCCCCCTGGGGCGCGAGGTGGAAATCGCGGACCTCCTCGCCGGCCTCCGCCGGCACCGGGTCCGCAATGTGGTCTGGGTGACTGCTGACGTCCATTACACGGCGGCGCACCACTACCCACCCGGACCGGGCCGCCTTCACCGATTTCGCCCCGTTCTGGGAGTTCGTCTCCGGGCCGTTGAACGCCGGAACGTTCGGCCCGAACACGCTCGACCCCACCTTCGGCCCCGAGGCTATTTTCGTGAAGGCCCCTCCGGCGGGTCAGTCCAACCTGCCGCCCTCGGCCGGTCTGCAGTTCTTCGGCCGCGTGCACCTCGATCCCGGTGGCGGGCTCACCGTGGAGCTGCGGGACTCCGGCGGTGCGGTGCTCTGGTCGACCACGCTCGCCGCCGCCTGACCGGCCGCAGCCCCGGGCAATCTGCTCGGGCCGGCTGGCCGTCGTCACCCCAGCCACCCCGGGAGGACATCAACCGGCCCGGGTCCGTAGCCGACTCCGGCTACGGACCCGGATCCGTGTCTGCGGTCAGCTGATGGTCCGGCTGACCCGGACGAACAGGTGGTGGAAGCCGGCGATGCCACCGAACAGGCCGCCGATCTCCAGCACCTGGACGCGGGCCAGCGCGTCGGCGGTCGTGGTGTCCGAGGACGGCAGGTTGGCGAGGGCCTTGGCGAACGCCTCGTCGAAGCTGAGTGCGGGTGACAGTCCGATGGCCTCTTCCGCCCCTGGCTCGGTCCCCGCCTCCGCCTCCGGCGCGGCGGTCCGGTGAGCGCTCCCGCGAACGGTGTCGACGTAGCCGGCCAGTTCCTTGCCGCAGGGCTCGATGTCGACCTGGTCGGTGCCGTCGGCGTGATGGACGGTGATCCGGGGTTGATCCTCGGGGTAGCGAACCATCTCGGCGTAGCGGTATGGCGTGACCACCTGCGGGAAGACGCCGGGCCGCGCGCGGCGCTCGAGGTCGAACTGTTGCGGGAAGATGCGCACCCTGCTCTCGGCGATGTCGACGTCGAATCCGGGCGTGGGCAGGTCGCCTTCGGCGACGATCAGCACGTACGGCCCTTCGCGGAAAGCACTTATTCTGGTCCGACTGGCCAGTTCACGACGACTCATGGCTTCTCCCAACGGCGGAGGAATGGGTCCGGAAGTGGTTCCCCTCGATGGCATTCTCGTACGTCGTGGGGCCGGACGGCTGCCGTTGCCCGTATAGCCGACAGGCCCGGGTCCGAGCCCGAGCGGGGTACCGGTACATTCGCCTGTAAAAGGATAACGGGTCCTGACGTCAACCATGCCGTTCGCGGGCAGGTACCGGTTCGCGAGCGTGGAACCCGGCGGGGGGGTGACGGGCATGGGTGACATTCTGGTCGGGACAGCTTCCTGGACGGACCCGACGCTGCTGAGGTCCGGATGGTACCCACCGGAGGTCACCAGCGCCGAGCAGCGGCTGCGCTACTATGCCCGGCAGTTCCCGCTGGTCGAGGTCGACTCCACCTACTACGCGCCGCCGGCGGAGCGGACGGTGCGGACGTGGGCGACGCGCACCCCGGCCGACTTCACCTTCAACGTCAAGGCTTTCTCGCTGCTCACGGGGCATCCGACTCGCCCGGGCGCGCTGTATAGGGACCTGCGCGACGTTGTCGGGCCGGATC
>NZ_CDWTMO010000076.1:7566-19215 GCF_977946435.1 Frankia sp. CgKIO3
TACGTCCGCGACCTGGACGCCAACGTCGTCGACGAGGTGTGGGAGCGGTTCCTCACCGCGCTGGCACCGCTCACCGAGGCCGGCAAGCTCGGCGCCCTGTTCTTCCAGTTCCCGCAGTGGTTTCCGATCAGCGCCGCGAACAAGCGCTACATCCTGGAGTGCCAGCGCCGGTGCCGGCCGGTGCGGATCTGCGTGGAATTCCGTAACCACACCTGGATGGACGAACGCAACCGTGAGAAGACACTCGATTTCCTCGCCTCTCAGGCGATTCCGTACGTGTGCGTCGACATTCCCCAGGGCTATCCGAATTCGATTCCGCCGGTGCTCGCCGCGACTGCCGATCTCGCGGTTGTCCGGTTCCACGGTCACAGCGAGCGGTGGACGAGCAAGGACATCCACGAACGCTTCGGCTACCGCTACAGCGAGGACGAACTGCGCGCATGGGCCCCGAGGATCCGGGAGCTGGCGAACGGCGTCGCCACGACCCACGTCCTCATGAACAACTGCTATGCCGACTATGCGCAGCGCAACGCCAGACAGTTGGCCGACCTGCTGGCCCGGCTCGACTCTCGCGAGAACCGTGGTCGTCGGAGGGACGAACAGAGTTCCCGTTTACGTCCCAGAGTCGGTGGCAGGGCGTCACGCTCGTTGGCCGACTTGTCCCAATCCGGAGCCGTTGGGGAGCCGATCGGTTACGATCCGCCTGGGTTGTAGGGCGGGAGGTGATCCAGTTTGGCGGAGCCGGGAACGTCGGCGCACTATGAGCGCCTCGCCGACGCGTACGACCAGAACTGGACCTACAGCGACGCCTTCCTCGACTGGATGGCCCGGGAGATGGCCGGGGCGCTCACCCTGACCTCCCACGATCGGATCATCGACGTCGGGTGCGGGACGGGACTGTACACCCGCCGGGTTTTCGAGATCGTCCGGCCGTTGACGCCGATCCTGTGCGCCGACCCGTCCGAGGGGATGCTGAGCCAGCTGCCTTCGGATCCCGGTCTTCGCCCGGTGCACGCCTCGGCGGAGCAGCTCGTCGGCGCGGCCAGCCCCGACGCGACGACGGCCGTCGAGCCCGGTTCGCTCGACGTGGTGATGATCAAAGAGCCGATCCACCACGTGGCCCCCGCCGACCGCCCGCGGGTCATCGCCGGGCTCACCGACGGCGGCCGCTTCCTCATCGTGATGTTGCCGACCCGGATCTCGTACCCGCTGTTCGTCGCGGCCCTGGAGCGGTTCGAGGAGCTGCAGCCGGACCCTGCCGACATCGCGGACCACATGCGCGATGCGGGCCTGACCGCGAGTCTTACGTACCGCGACTACCCGTTGAGCATCCCGAAGGACCGGTACCTGGCGATGGTGCGCAGTCGGTACATGTCATTGCTCTCGACGTTCGAGGATGACTAGATCGAAGCAGGCGTGGCCGAGATCGACGCCTGCCATCCGGAACCGGTGCTGTTCTTTCCCGACCGGTTCGCCTTCGTGCTCGGTACCCGGAGGAGGACCGTCTCGTGACCGAGACCGTCGATGACCGTCTTCATCGGCTGCAGGGCGAGCTCAACGGTCATGATCGGATCGCGCGATATCTTGGTCTCGACTTCACCCGGCCGATCAAGTCGTTGGGTGACGGCTACCCAGAGAACACCGTCTCGCTCATCGGGAAGATCGCCGAACGGCTGCTGAAGCAGCTGTGGACCCATCATGAGGTTCCGGGCGACCCGTCCGGCAAGGCGCTGAACGATCTGATCAAAGGTTGCCGGCCGCATATCCGCAGCACCAACGTCATCAACGCGTTCACCGACATCCAGCGGCTTCGGAACCGCTCGTCGCATGACGGTTATGAGATCGCCGAGGAGGACGGCCTTCTCGCCGTGCGCCGGCTCTTGGACGTCTTGGACTGGTTCACCAGCACCGGTGTCACCGCGATCATCGGTGACGCGCCCAGCCTTGATCTGCTAGTCGAGCGGAAGGCCGAGTTCCTCTCGGGCCTATACGCGACGCTGGGGTACAAGGCGATCAAGCGGTTCGAACTGTCCGAGAGCACCGTCTACCAGCTTTTCTGCCGGCAGATCGGGTTGCAGGCCGAGTATGTGGAGATCATGCTCAGTCGCAGCCTGGAAGAGCTGAACCAGCTTCTCACCACGACCGGCGGCGAGATCCTCAGTACCCAGCTCCCGAAGCACACCCGGTTCCTGATCGTCGAGGACGAGCCGTCCGAGGATGTGGCGCCGTTCGCGGACGGTGAGATCCGCATCGTGGCCTACGAGCGGTTTGTGGAGAGGATCGTCGACGTACCGTCGCACCTGTCCGCCCTGACGGTCAGCTACCCGGAGACGAGACCCCGTGACGGAGAGCCGCTCAGGATCGCCGGGGATGTGCTGGAAGCGGACCAGCACACCGGCGAGATGACGGTCACCGAGACGTCCGACGCCGGGGAGATCTTGCGCCGCCTCGTGAGAACCTCGGCGAACATCCTCGTCATCGGTGGTCCGGGCAGCGGGAAGACGACGCTGCTGAAGCAGCTCGCGGCGGACGGTTCGGAACCCGCACGGCATCGCTACCGCTTCTACCTGGACATGAGCCTGAAGGAACCCGAGGAGGAGTTCGGTGACTTTGTCACCCGGACCCTCAACCCGTACATGAGGGTTCCGCGGAACCGGGTCTTCGACGTCTTCCTGTACCTGATCCGGGCCGGCTCCGTGCTGTGCGTGCTCGACGCGATCGATGAGGCGGTGCCGAACACGAGCCTGGAGGCGTTCCTCGGTGTGTTCTCCGACGTCTCGCAGGCGCTGTCGGCGGAGTCGACGGTCGTGATGTCGTCCCGCTACTCGTTTCTCGCCGACTCGCCCGAGGTCCGCCGGCTGCTGAACAGCTCGTCGCTGATCTCGGAGCAGCTCGTCCAGCAGCTGCACGCGAACGGCGTCGATCCGCTGGAGCTTCCGCAGTTCAGCGTGGTCCGGCTCGGTGACCTGAAGCTGCACGCGGACGAGCGGGTCTACTCGGTCTCGCCGCTGGAACTGCGGCTTGCTCAGCAGACCGGCCAGCTCGCGCGGAGGCCCGCCGCGGATGCGGCCAGGCACCTCGTGGACCTGGTGCCGGCCCGCATCGGGCAGATCCTGAACACCGCCGGGCTCGCCGATCTCCGGCCCAGGCTGGAGAGTTACTTCGGCCCGGCATTCCTGGCCGATCAGGCGGTGTTCACTCTGGCGGACCTCTGCACCCACGTCGGCATCGAATGCTTCGCCGAGGGACGGGTCACGCTGGAGACGTTCCTGCTCGCGCCCCTGTTCCGCCCGGCCGGCGCCGGCACGGTGGCGTTGGTGCACACCGTTTTCCAGGAGTATTTCGCCGCGCGCTACCTGCGGACCGCGGCCGGACGGGAAGCCGCGGGCAGCAACGCCGAACCGATTCTGACCGAGCAGGTCCGGGAGTTCCTCGTCCACCTCGGCGCCGAGACGATCCCCGCGCCCCCGCGGACGCTCCCGGCAGCGACGTACCTGGTCGGGCCGAGCCACCGCCTCCTCCTCCGAAAGATCGAGAAGCCGGTGCTGTTCGACGAGTTCCCCGTGACGGTCGGGCGGTACAAGGCGTTTCTCGCCGCGGTCGCCGAGCAGGGCTGCGCGCAGTGGGATCATCCGGGCGCTCCGTCAGGCCACACCCACGAACCATGGCGGGAACGCTTGCGGAACCCGGAGTACTTCACCGATCCGGCGTACGACAACTACCCGGCGAACTGCGTCAACTGGTGGAGTGCCTACGCCTTCGCCCGCTTCGAGGGCAAGCGGCTGCCGACCTGCGTCGAGTGGGAGGCCGCCGCCCGGGGCACGGACGGCCGGCTGTTCCCCTGGGGAGACGACGTCGACCTGGCCGCGGTCAACTGCGCCGACGCGTGGAGCGGCCGGCCGTTGGTGACCTACGAGGTCTGGAAGCAGGAGATCGACGGTGGCCGGTTGCGGGACTGCGCCCCGACTCCGGTGACCGATCATGCGGCGAACCTGTCCCCGTTCGGGGTGCACGGCATGTCCGGCAACGTGTGGGAATGGACCGAGACCGTGTTCGACGGGATCAACTCTGCGGTGATCTGCGGTGGCTCCTACGACAACCCGTACCGGGCGGTGCAGACCTCGTCGAAGGCCCTGTACCTACGCCGGGGCAGCAGTAACGCCGTCGGGTTCCGCTGCGTGCGGGAGGTCGCGTGACCATGACCGGCGTGCCGGACAGCGGGCAGCGGTTCGGCCGGATCGTCGATCGCCAACCGCTGGGCAGCGGACCCCACCGGGTCACCGCGACCTACCTGGTTCGCGACGACGAGACCGGCGAGATCCACGGCTTCGACTACAGCGACATCGTCACCGAAGGATTCCGCACGATCATCGTCGGGGAGCGTGTGCGTTTCGAGGTCGCCCCGTCCACCGGTCGAGCCCATTTCGTGATCAGACTGGACCTTCCGGAGGTCGACGAATTCTACCGGTAGACCGTCCGGGACGGCATTCCTTCGTGGTCGTCTGTCCCGCCTTCCTCACCGGCATCCCGGACTGGCCGGAAGGTCCGCTGCCGTTACGCCACAAGGAAATCGAAGCGACCACCGCCGCGCGCAGCACCTATTTCAGCGCCGCCTGCGCACGCATCCTCTACGGCACGCCTGACCGGCCGAGCCGCTGGCAGCGCACCGCACCCACCGGCGAGACGAACAACCCGATCTTCGGTACGGAGATCCTCCTACCCGACCCGGACCGGCCGGACCGCGCCTTCGTCATCGTCCATGTCCGCGTCCATGTCCACGTCCAGACCGGCGGGTCCGAGCTCCTCGACGTCCTGCGCGCCGTCGCCGGCCGGCGCGGCAGTGCGACCCCACCCCCCGACCTCGGCTCGGCGCTGCCCACCTGGGCCCGCCTGGCGCCGTCGGCCCGAGGGTTCACGATCGCGTTCCTGACCTTCCCCACCCTTCCCGAAGCCGACCCGCCGCGACCCGCTGACGCCGTCCGAATCGACTCCTGGTCGACCGCGGACACCTGGCTGTGGCATCTCGCGTCCCGTACCGCCAACGCCGACTACCCACCGGATCCCGACCACGCCGACCAGCTCCTCGACGGACGAGTGATCCTCTCCGCCGACTGGCGCGGGCTCGTCACCCGGGACGGCGCCGCCTTTCTCGGTCTACGCCCCGACGACGGCGCCGACGATGCGTTCTTCGGCTTCGCCCAGCTCTACGCCCACACCACCTACCTCGACGCGGTCCTGATCGGCATGATCCAGAACGCGGCCATCACCGAGATGATCGACGAGGCGGCCCGCGCGTTCGAAGCCCAGGACCTCACGCGTCATCTCGCCCGTCTCGAAGAACGGGCCGCCCGATTCCGCAACATCTACTGGCTCCGGGACGCCAGCGCCCACGGCCCGGCGAACGACATCCTCACCGCTTACCAGGCACAGCACCATCTGCCCGAGCGGTTCGACGCCGTGCTCACCGAGATCGTCGACCTGAACCGGATCGCCCAGACCCAGGAGGGGCAGCAGGTCGGCGCGGCGCTCGGCGTCCTCACCGTCGTCGGCCTGCCCTTCGGCGCCGCCTTCGCGGTACTCCAGGTCCTCGGCGCGAACTCGGCGCGAGACCTCCTCATCGGCGTGCTCGCCGCGCTCGCCGGCTCCGGCGCCCTGCTCCTCACCCGGTTCGGCCGGCTCCTGTTCCGCTCTCTCCGGCAACCGGAGTAACGGGCTCACGAAGGAGAGCGGAACCTCGGCCACGCCTCGGAAAGGGGCGCTCCGTCGCCAGCGCATCGGGACGGCGGCGGAGCTTGATAGTGTGACCGCACAGTTGACTGGACGGCCACGGCGTTTTTCATCGAACTTCCACCGGATCTGCTTTCGAGCCAGCCAGCCATCCTGTCTCGCGATAGCCCGGCGTGGGACCATCGCCATGCCGGCGTGTCGTGGGCCGCGCAATCCGTTGTCAGTATCGCCATGCTGGCAGATTGGGTGATCTCGCGTTTCCGGCCCGCCAGCATGACGACAGAGGAGACCTGGTGAAGGCAGTCGTCCAGGAGCGGTTCGGCCCGCCGGACATCCTGCAGCTGACCGATGTCGTCATGCCCGAACTCGGGCCGGATGACGTACTGGTTCGGGTGCGGGCCGCCGCGCTGAACCCGTACGACTGGCACATGGTGCGAGGCGACCCGCTCGTCGCGCGACTCATGCCCGGAATGGGACTGACCAGGCCGAAGCACCGTGTGGCCGGGATCGACGCGTCGGGCGTCGTGGAGGCGGTCGGCGCGAACGTGCACGTGCTACGACCCGGCGACGAGGTGCTCGGCTTCTGCCCAGGCGCATTCGCCGAGTACGCCCGCGCCCCGGCGGACACGGTGGTACCCAAGCCGGCCGGCCTGACCTTCGAGCAGGCGGCGGCGCTCCCGATCGCCGCGACCACCGCCTTGCGGGGAATCCGCGACATGGGTGGGGTCCAGGCCGGGCACCTGGTACTCGTCAACGGGGCCGCCGGCGGCGTCGGTACATACGCCATCCAGATCGCGGCCGCGCTCGGCGCGGAAGTCACCGGGGTGTGCAGCACCCGCAACGTCGAACTGGTCCGCGCGCTCGGCGCCACACACGTCATCGACTACACCACCGATGACTTCACCGACGCGCACGCCCACTACGACGTGATCCTCGACAACGTCGGCAACCGGCCACTGAGCCGGCTGCGCCGGGCGCTGACCCCGACGGGAACCTTCGTGCTCAATGCCGGCGGTTCACCCGGCCACGTCGTCGGGGCGGTCGGCTGGATGCTCCGCGCGATCGTGGTCAACGGCTTCGTCCGGCAGCGGCTCCGACCGCTGCCCACCCGTCAGGATCAGGCGGAGCTACTCACCTTCACCCGGCTCGTCGAGGACGGGAAGCTCACGTCGGTCATCGACCGGACGTACCCACTGGTCGACGTCGCCGAAGGTCTGCGCTATCTGGAACGCGGGCACGCTCGCGGCAAGGTCGTCGTCACCACGGCATGAGCGGCTCTTCGCGGTACGGCGGATTCCGTGTGTCGCCGCGGAACCGCAGCACCACCGACTGGGTCGGGCTGGCCTGATGTGTCGGCAGGCTGGTGACCAGGTAGGCGACCTCGGTCTCGGTGGCTTTCACCCCGCGGCCGACCAGCCAGCGGGCGGTCTCGGTCTGGGTGTGCAGAGCATCCGCCTGACCGGCATCGGCGGCCCATTCGCCGATCGCGGTGAACGACCGCGCGTCAGCGAGCACCGCGCACGTCGCCAGGGTCAGCACCACGGCCAGGCTGTGCCGTCTACCTCGGGGTTTCCGCGGGTCCGGGACCCGGCCGAAGACCGCCAGCAGACCCGTCACCGACGACGGATGGTGATGATCGTCGGCGACGGCGGCAGCCAGCTGATCGAGAGCAGGGGCAGGCGGCGATACTGGGACGGCGGGCACGACACCTCGGGTCGATCATGACGGCGTAGGAACCTCCACGATCTCCAGGTGGCGTGCCCGTACCCCTGAAGCCCCGTACCCGGCGTCAGCCTCTCGCTGCACAGTCCCACCAGAAACCCCAGCCAGCACCGATCACCTGCGCGTCAGCAAACTTGCCGAGGCGTGTGCCATGAACGACGAAGGAGTGCTGATGGGAGGGTAGGGCGTGCTCTGGAGTTGATGCTGCGCGAGAGATGAAGGTATGGCCCTTCGGAGTCGCCCTTCGGGGGGAGGCTTCAAACCACCACATGCTGTGTTGACTGAAGACCGTCGTGGTGAGCGATGTGGAAAAGGCGCCGGAGAGGCGTCAGCTGGGGACCAGGAAGATGAGTGAACCCGAACCGCTGTTGACGTGTCGTAACAAAATAGGTGACATCGAAACCGTGGCATGCTTCGGGCTGCGGGAAGAGCCTGGCGGATACCCGACTACTGGCCAGGTGGTGTCCGGCATGGAGGCGGCATGAGCCTGGTCTGCGGGTCTCGCGTGGAATATGGGAAGGCGCTGACCTGGGTGTTTCCGGCCTGTCGCATACGGCAGGCAGAACCTCGGGGAGGCGCTGGCGGACCGGCCTGTAGTAGCGGTGAATCCTCTGTAATGGAGGGGGAGCTAAGGGGCCGGGTCATCTGTGGTTTGTTCGTCCGGTCAACCGGGGTGAGTCTCCGGGAGGAGCTGCATGAGCGAGCTGAAGTCACCGGCGAAGCCGTTTGACATTTCGAAGTGGGAAGTGTGGGAGGCCTATCAGCGAGTGAAAGCGAACAAAGGCGCACCGGGTGTGGACGGTGTCACGCTGGAGGCGTTCGAGAAGGACCTGAAGGGAAACCTTTACAAGGTCTGGAACCGAATGTCGTCCGGGAGCTACCTCCCGCCACCGGTGCTCGCTGTGGAGATACCGAAACCGCAGGGGGACGGGGTCAGAACACTCGGTGTGCCCACGGTCGCGGATCGGGTCGCCCAGACGGTGGTAGCCCGCAGGCTGGAGAGGAAGGTCGAGCAGATCTTCCATCCGGACTCCTACGGCTACCGGCCACGACGGTCGGCGTTGGACGCGATCGCGGCATGCCGGCAGCGGTGCTGGAAGTACGACTGAGTCGTCGATCTTGATGTCCAGGCGTTCTTCGACAGTGTCCGCTGGGACCTCGTGGTCAAGGCGGTGGAAGCCTACAGCGTCGCCCCGTGGGCCGTGCTGTATGTGAAGCGGTGGCTCCAGGCACCGCTTCAGCTATCCGACGGGAGCCTGCGGATGCGGGACCGGGGGACCCCACAGGGGTCTCCGGTCTCGCCCGTGCTGGCGAACCTGTTCCTGCACTACGCCCTCGACACGTGGATGACCCGGACTTTCCCGGATGTCCCGTTCGAGCGCTACGCCGACGACGCGGTGCTCCACTGCGTCAGCGAACGCCAAGCCCACCAGGCGGTCGAGGACAGGATGGCTGAGGTCGGGCTGCGGCTGCACCCGGCCAAGACCAGAATCGTGTACTGCAAGGACGCCAACCGGCGGCTCGACCACGAGCACACCGCGTTCACGTTCCTCGGGTACACTTTCCGTGCCCGCGCGGCGCGTGGCAGGAACGGGCGGCTCTTCGCCTCGTTCCAGCCCGCGATCAGCAGGCAGGCCCTGACCACGCTCGGCCGGCAGGTCCGCCGCTGGCGCCTGCACCGCCGCAGCGACGTCACGCTCGCCGACCTCGCCCGGACGATCAACCCGGTCGTCCGGGGTTGGATGGCGTACTACGGGGCGTTCTACCGCTCCGCGCTGTCCGTTCTCTTCACGCGCATCAACTCCTACCTGGTGCGTTGGATCCGCAAGAAGTACAAGCGGCTGCGACCCGTGAGGAAGGCATCAGCCGCCTGGCAACGAGCAGTCACGGGCTCCCCGGGCCTGTTTGCGCACTGGCGGTGGGTCCCGACCTTCCGGTGACCAGGGTGACAGGAGCCGTGTGACGGGAGACCGTCACGCACGGTTCTGCGAGAGCCGGGAGGTAAAATTCCTCCCGGCTACTCGACCCTGCTATCAGGCCGCTTCCGCCGCTTCCATCGCTTCCGTCAAGTCGGCCACCGTTCTGGCGAAGGCCGCAGCCCCCAGAGGGAACTCACGCTGATCGGTCCAGCAGGCTGTGACGTTCCAGTAGGCGTTACATGCGGCCAGGTAGGGCGCGAGGGCGGTCAGGCCTTTGTGGGGGAGAGCGGGAAAGAAGCCGAAGCCGAAGGCGAAGCTGGAAGCTTCGAAGGCGGCGTTGCCGGTGACATTGTTGGGGTTCCTCGTAGCAGCGTCGGCGTACTGCCGTAGTTCCCCGGGGGTAACGACCTGCGAATTGATGCGGCCCGAGAGGGAGTTCGCCGACACTGGTGCCTTATAGCTGGGTTGATAGGAGGAGCGCATGGCCTAAATTCTACGAGTAGTCCAGGGCGCCTGCAAGGCATCTCGTGCTTTCGTGAATATTTCGCTCCTGAACCGTCCCGGTCTCTAAAAAACTCGGGGCGGTGCATTTTTCGTTTTTTGCTCATTATGAGAATCTGCCGACCATAGCAATATGTTATGCCGCCCACTGCTAAGGAGAAATTCGGAGCGGACACGGTCCCGACCAGCGCGTTCAACCCGCGGACCAGCAGCGACCGTACCGTGATTTTGGTGTGGCCGAACGCCGCGCCCTGCTTGCCTGGCCCGTAGACCCGCCGCTGGCAGGAGCGGAACCAGCACTCGAGGCCGACGATTCCGTCGGGCTCGTTCGTGGGGATATTCGTGACTATAGAAGCTGACCGCGAGGGCGTGGTCGGCCACGCCCTCGGGAGCCAGCGTCAGCTGGCCCTGCCCCGCCAGGGACCGGAGCCGTCGGCGCCGTCCCGCCCGCTTCGTGGCCGGCTTCCGCGACGACCCGGTGCTGCGTATACCCGTCACCTGACGGGTGTCTTTCGTCTGGGATGTCGTGTTGGTGTGGTGGCCCCTATTCTCCCTGCGCGACAGGCACCCGTTCACGTCCCACGGGTCAACAGTCGACCACCATCCCCGCCCTACTGGCGGATCTAGGTCTGAACGCCTCCGTAACGGTCCAGCCGCGGACTATTACGGAAGACAGCAGCACCCAGGCGTAGACCGGATCACGGCGACGCCGCCGCGGCCCGGAACGCCGAACAACCGGTCACCTAAGAGCGATCGTGAGGTTGGGTGTGGTGGCCACGCGGACGTCGTCCATGGTGACGCCGGGCGCGGTCTCCCGCAGGATCAGGCCGATGCCGGGCTCGATGTCGATCACTGCCAGGTCGGTGATGACGCGATGCACACAGGCCTGTCCGGTCAGCGGCAGCGTGCACTCGTCGAGGAGCTTGTGGCTGCCGTCCCGGGCAACATGCTCCATCATCACGACGACTCGCCGGGCACCGTGGACTAGGTCCATGGCGCCGCCCATGCCCTTGACCATCTTTCCGGGGATCATCCAGTTGGAGAGGTCCCCGGCGGCGGACACCTGCATAGCACCCAGGATTGCGACGTCGACGTGCCCGCCGCGGATCATGCCGAATGACGTCGCTGAGTCGAAGGTGCTGGCTCCGCGCAGGAGCGTGACGGTCTGTTTGCCCGCATTGATCAGATCGGGGTCGACCTCGTCGTCGTAGGGGAAGGGGCCGACGCCGAGGAGTCCGTTCTCGCTGTGCAAGATGACCGTGACACAGGGTGGGAGATGGTTCGCTACCAGGGTCGGCAGGCCGATGCCCAGATTGACGTACTGGCCGTCGGTCAGCTCGGCGGCCACCTGCTTGGCCATCTGCTCGCGGGTCCAGCTCATCGGGAACTCACCGTCCTCTTCTCGATCCGCTTTTCGGTGGTGGGGACGTGGACGACGCGCTGCACGAAGATGCCGGGGGTGTGGATTTCGGCCGGGTCGAGCTCGCCGGGTTCGACGAGCTCCTCCACCTCGGCGATCGTCACCCTGCCCGCGGTGGCGCACAACGGGTTGAAGTTCGCGGCGCTCCCCCGGTATATGAGGTTGCCATGCCGGTCGCCCTTCCAAGCATGGACCAACGCGAACTGGCAAACGATCGCCCGCTCCAGCACATAGCGGACCCCGTCGAATTCCCGGGTCTCCTTCGACGGCGACGGGAGCGCAACGCCACCGGCCCCGTCATACCGCCACGGCAGACCGCCGTCGGCAACCTGGGTCCCCACCCCCGCCGGAGTGTAGAAA
>NZ_CDWTMO010000077.1:0-18841 GCF_977946435.1 Frankia sp. CgKIO3
GGTCGGGGGGACGTGGTGGCCGGGCCGTCGGCCGTGGTGCCGGTGCCGGAGATGGTGGATTGTGGTGATTGACGCGGGGTACCCGCTCTCGCTGGTCGCCGATGCGGCACGATGGCGACATCTTCCGCGTGACCAGCTTGCGGGACGCTTGCGGGAGGATCGGGACGTCCGCGCGGTCGCGGGATGGCGGGAAGAAGGCAGGAAGGGAGCCGCCGGTGAGACGGGTGGCGGGACTCGGTCGCGTCCCCGGGCGCCTTCATCGGGCTCGCCGGGCCTCAGCCGTTCCGGCCGGCGGTGGGTCGCCCACCGCGGCGGCATCCGAGGTGCCGATGCCTGAGGCGGCGACGCCCGAGCCATCGGGCGGGCCGCAGCCCGCCGGCGGGAGGGAGTCCCCGGCTCGGCGGGCCGACTATCACATCCCGGTCGCGCTGCGGGTCTCGGCGGGCTGGTCGTGGCGTCTGATCGTCACGGGCGCGGCCATCTACATCCTGCTGATGGTCGTGGGGCGGGTCCGGATCGTGGTGATTCCGCTCATTGCTGGGCTGCTCATCGCCGCTCTCATCCATCCGCTCGCGCACCGGCTGCAGCGGCTCGGCATGAACCGGCTGGGTGCCGCCCTCACCGCGCTGTTCGTGTTCTTCGCGGTGTTCGTGGGTGTCGGGGTGGCGGTGGGCTTCAACGCCGCGAACGAGATCCCCGCGGTCAGCGATCAGGTCAGCGAGGGCGTCGAGCAGATCCGCGGCTACCTGAGAAACGGTCCGCTCCACCTGTCGCAGAGCCAGATCGACAATCTGGTCGACGACATCCGCCAGAGCCTGGCGGACAACCGGGGGCGCCTGGTCTCCGGGGTAATCTCCGGCGCCTCGGTGGCCGCCGAGGTGCTCGCCGGCCTGCTCGTCACCCTGTTCTCGACCTTCTTCTTCCTGTACGACGGGGATCGTATCTGGGACTGGATCGTCACCCGCTTCCCGGACGGAGCGGAGGATCGGGTGCGCGGCGCCGGTCGGGAGGCGTGGAACACGCTGACCGGCTACATCCGTGGGACGGTCTTCGTCGCGGCGGTCGACGCGATCGGTATCACCATCGGCCTGGTCGGCGTGGGTGTCCCGCTCGTCGCGCCGCTGGCCCTGCTGACGTTCTTCGGCGGGTTTGTCCCGATTGTCGGGGCGGCGGTGGCCGGCGCCGCGGCGGTACTGGTGACCCTGGTCTCGAACGGCGTGCCGGATGCATTGATCATTCTGGGCGTCGTGTTGGCCGTGCAGCAGATCGAGGGGCACCTGTTGCAGCCGCTGGTCATGCGACGGGCGGTGCGGTTGCACCCGCTCGCGATTGTCATCGCGCTGTCGGCCGGTGGCGTGTTGGCCGGCATCCCCGGTGCCATCGCCGCCGTTCCGTTCGTCGCCATGGTGAACAGGGTCGCCGGTTATCTTGCCGCGAGCGGGAAGTGACCACCACCCTGACGGGTTGATCCCGGTCGAACGGTGCCGTCGACCGAGGAGACCACATGAGCGCCGACACTCTCGACACCCCCGCGGCCACGTCCGTACCCTCACCCACGCCCGTACCCTTGCCCGCGGACGCGACCGAAGCGGTCTTCGCCGATCTCTGGTTCGACCCGTCCTGTCCGTGGGCCTGGCTTACCTCCCGCTGGCTACTGGAGGTCGAGAAGATCCGGCCGGTGCGGATCCGCTGGCACGTGATGAGCCTGTCGGTGCTCAACGAAGACCGGGACATGCCCGAGCAGTACAAGCAGCTGCTGGCCAGCGCCTGGGGGCCGGTGCGGCTCTGCGCCGCCGCCGTCGACCGGCACGGTGCGGACATCCTGCGCCCGCTGTACACGGCGCTTGGCCGTCGCCGTCACCTGGACAAGGCGGAATGGGACGAGAACACCTTCGTCGCCGCCCTGACCGAGGCCGGTGCCGATCCGGCGCTCGCCGCCGAGGCGACCTCGACGGCCTGGGACGAGCGGGTGCGGGCCAGCCATGCCGAGGGGATCGGCCGGGTGGGCATGGACGTGGGCACCCCGGTCATCGCCGTGGGGGAGACCGCCTTCTTCGGTCCGGTGATCACCCCGGCACCCAAGGGGGAGGAGGCCGCACGACTGTGGGACGGAGTTCTGCTCGTCGCCGGTACCCCTGGCTTCTACGAGCTCAAGCGGACCCGGGACCAGGACCCGCTCTTCACGTGATCGGGCATGATGGCACATCATGCGTGTCCATCTGGGATCTGACCATGCGGGCTTCCGCCTGAAGGAGGCGCTCGCCGAGCGTCTGGTGGAGCTGGGCCACGCGCCCGTCGACCATGGTCCTGCCGAGTACGACCCCGACGATGACTACCCCCCGTTCGTCCTCGCCGCCGCCGCCGCCACCGCCGCCGAACCGGGCAGCGTGGGCATCGTCATCGGGGGATCGGGCAACGGGGAGGCCATCGCGGCGAACAAGGTCGCCGGGGTGCGCGCGGCCCTGGCGTGGAGCGAGCAGACGGCGACGCTGGCCCGCCAGCACAACGATGCCAACGTGCTGAGCCTCGGCGCACGCATGTACACCGTCACGGAGGCCCTGACGTTCGCCGAGGTCTTCCTCACCACGCCGTTCAGCGGGGAGCAACGACACGTGCGGCGGCTGCGGATGCTCTCGGCCTACGAGCGGACCGGGGACGTGCCGTCGGTGCCCGGGTCGGCGTCGTCGGCTTCCTGAGACCTGTTCTTCGAGGACCCGGTCCCGGCGGATCCGGTCTCGGTAGGGCCGCTCTCACGCGGTCCGGCGGATCCGCGGTCGGAGCGTCGGCGGGTCCTCCGGGTACCCCGGCCGCGGCGGTCGGTCGTGCCGCTCTCGGCTCCGGCACGACCGGTTCCGGCACGGCTGGGGCCGCCGCGGCGGACCGGGTCGGTGGAGCTGGTCGACGGGGTCGCCGGGGTGGGGCGTGATCCGCGATGCAATACCATCGATCGCTCGGCCTCGGCGAGGTCGGCGTCGGTGGGCCGGGCGGCGTCGCGGGCCCGCATCGCCGTTCTCGGGGGCAGCTTGCTGCGACCCGCGTCGATGAGACCGCGCAGCTGCGCGTCCGCCTCGCCCGCCCCGGCCGCCTGCGACCGGGCCCGGCCTGCGCGCTCGGGTCGTGGCATGGCTCCTCCATCCGCTCTGGCCGGAAACCTTGGCGGATCATCCCAGAAGCGGGCCGCTCGGGAGGCCTCGTGACGCGGGTGGACGTCGGAAATCCGCCGGTGCGCGGTTATCCCCCGCGACAGGTTGATCTCCACCCTTGCGTTTCCGAAGGTTTCCGGAAGTTCACCGTCCCGTGTACTACCGGCGGGTCGCCCGACGGCGACAGCGCCGACTGCCCGATCCAGGATGATCCGAGGCGATCCGGGGGGATCGGCCACCCCCTGTCCGAGCTGTTCTCCCCCATCCGTATGCTACACATCGCCAGATGAACGTCCGATAGCCCAGCATGTGCCCAATAGATGTCCATCTGTACTCAATAGATGTTCATTGTGACACCTTGCTAGTAAATGAAACGAAAGGAAACTTTAGCATGCATGCTTTGCCACATTTCGGTAGAACACCTGAAACTGTTTGCTGATCTCGATCAGCCGTTACCAACCGCTGCGCCTCGGTGGCTTCAGTCATCGGCTCTGTCGTCGCGGCCTAGGAGCTGAGTCTTGGACTGCGTGCCTGTGAGCGTCGTCATCCCCGCCTACAACGAGGCGATACGCCTGCCCGGCTCGCTACCCCCGCTGATCTCGGTCATGCACAGGATCCCCGATGCCGAGGTGATTGTGGTCGACGACGGCAGCACGGACGGCACCGCTGCGATCGCCGAGGAACTGCTCGCGGATCTGCCCGGTGGTCGGGTTCTGCGGCTGCCGTGGAACTCGGGTAAGGGCGCCGCGGTCCGCATGGGGGTGTCGGTCGCGCACGGTGAGTCGATCGCCTTCCTGGACGCCGACGGCGCCTCGGACTTCAATGATCTTCCTCTGCTCCTCGCCGCGTTGGAGCACGCCGAAGTGGCGCTCGGATCGCGCCGGGTCGGGGCGGGTGCGGTCCGCAGCAGTGGCCGGCGGGTCGGCAGCTGAGCCTTCAACCAGATCACCCGGTCCCTGACCAGCCTGGACGTCGCCGACACCCAATGCGGATTCAAGGCCTTCCGCGGTCCCGAGGCCAAGCTGCTGTTCAGCCTTGCGCGCTCCTCCGGATTTGGGTTCGACGTGGAGGTGCTCTCGATCGCCCGGTCGATCGGCTACCGGATCACCGAGGTCCCGGTCCGATGGGCGGAGATACCCGGTGGCACGTTCCGGGTGACCCGGCACACTCCCGCGATGCTCGTCGACGTGATGCGCGCCCGGCGATACCTGAACCGCTCCGCTCCCGGCCTCGTGGTGACGCGTCCCACGGTGCAGTCGCCCGCCGCCGCGGCGGCGCCGGTTCGCCCGGGCGACGGGGCGTCCCCCGCAGCCCAGGTCCGCGTCCCGCCTCCTGCCGTGAGCGTCCCGGCACCCGCGGAACCGGTGACCGCCGGGCCGCCGGCCGCCGCCCTCACGGCGGCCGTGGGGGGCGTCGAGAAGCCCCTGCGCCTGCCCGCGGACCTGGGCGGTGTGACCCCCCGCTGCCCCGGAAGGTTGTATGAAGGTCCGGCGAACCGGACCTTCATCCTTATCCTTTGGAGTAAGCGATCCCTCCCCCCGCCGCCGGCCCCCCACGACGGCGAAGGGCCTCGGCGCGCCGTCACCCTCCCCGGCCGTCGCAGCCCCGGCCGTCGCCGCGTCGCCGCGACACGCGGACGTCACGGTGGCCCCTGTTCGGCATGGCCGCCGGCTTCATGGTGCTCTCTCTGCTCCAGGCCCCCGGCAAGCTGACCGCTGACACCAAGCTGGACGTCCGCCTCGACCCGTGGGGCTTCATGGGGCGGGCCACCCATCTGTGGAACTCCCTCGCCGAGTTCGGCTACCTGCCCAACCAGTACGTCGGCTACCTGTTCCCGATGGGACCGTTCTGCGGCGCCGGTGACCTGCTCGGGATACCCGCCTGGATCACCCAGCGGCTGTGGATCGCGTTGATCCTCACCGTCTCCGCCTGGGGGGTCGTGCGGCTGGCCGAGGCCCTGCGGCTCGGCGTGCCGCACACCCGGGTGCTCGCCGGACTCGCCTACACCCTGTCCCCGATGTTCCTCGGCAAGATCGGGGCGACCTCCGTGGCGCTCGCGGGCGCCGCCATGCTCCCGTGGATCACCCTGCCGCTCATCCTCGCGCTGCGTCCGGACGGCGCCCTCGGCGCCGACACCGGTACGGCCGCCGCCACCAGTACCACGGCCGCCACCACGACCATCAGTACCACGGCGGCCGATGATGTCGATGCTGCTGACGATCCCGCCCTGGACCCGGGCCGGCGGCTGTCCCCGCGACGGGCGGCCGCCCTGTCCGGACTCGCCATCCTGGGCACCGGCGGAATCAATGCGACGGTCACGCTGTGCGTCCTGCTCTGTCCGGCGGTGGTCCTCGTGTTCGCCGGCGGCACCCGCCGGGCCTGGGCGCTGCGGGCCTGGTGGGTCGTCGCCGTCATCCTCACCTCGGCCTGGTGGCTGCTGGCGCTGATGGTGCAGGCTCGCTACGGGCTGGACTTCCTCGCGTTCACCGAGACCGCCCAGACGACCACGGCGACGACGTCGGTGGCGGAAGCCCTGCGCGGCGCGACGGACTGGCTGGCGTACGTCCAGCTGCCCAGGCCCTGGCTGCCGGCCGCCACCGAGTACGTGTCCCGGCCGGTGCCGATCATCGAATCGGCAGCCGTGGCGGCGATCGGGCTGTGGGGGCTGTCCCGGGCCGATCTGCCCGCCCGCCGGTTCCTGCTGGTGACGTTGGCCGCCGGCACGGTCTCGGTGGCCGCGGCCTATCCGGGGCATCCGGGCAGCCCGCTGGCGGGCGCGGTGCGGGACCTGCTCGGCGACCAGCTGGGCTTCCTGCGCAACGTCTACAAGTTCCAGCCGGTGGTGCGGCTGCCGATCGCGTTGGGGATCGCGCACGCCCTGACGGTCCGACCTGTCAGCCTCACCGCCCGTGTGCGGAGATGGACGACCCGCGGGGCTTCCCACCGGCGCGGCGGGGCTGCGGACATGATCGCGACCGCCGCGGTGAACGTCCCCGTCGTGCTGACCGTGGCCGCGCTGGTCTGCGGCATGACGCCGGCGCTCGCCGGCAGGGCGCTGCAGCCCCGGCCGTTCGCCCGGGTGCCCGACTACTGGGTGGCCGCCGCGGACTGGCTGGCCGCCCATCCCCAGGACGGCCGGGCACTGGTGCTGCCCGGCTCGCCGTTCGCCGAGTACGAGTGGGGCCGGCCGCTCGACGAGCCGCTGCAGTGGCTGGCCCGCACGCCGTGGGGGGTCCGCAGCCTGATCCCGCTCGGTGGCACGGGCGTGACCCGGCTGATGGACGGCATCGAGCGCCAGCTCGCCACCGGGTCCGCCGCGGGCCTCGCCCCGGCGCTGGCCCGGGCCGGGATCGGCCAGATCCTGCTGCGTAACGACCTGGAACAGAAGAACTGGGACGTCCCCCCGTCCACCGACGAGCTCCACCGGGCGTTGCGCTCCTCCGGTCTCACCCTGGCCGCCGCGTTCGGCCCGCAGGTGCCGGCGCACGCCTCGGCGAAGGAGCGGCTCGTCCCGGAGCTGCGCAACCCGACCGCGCGGGTACCCGCGCTGGAGGTCTGGACCGTCCCGGGCGGCGCGAAGCTTGTCGACTCCTACCCGGCGGACACCGCCGTCGTCGTCTCCGGCGGCCCGGAGGCGACGGTGCAGCTCGCCGGGCAGGGCCTGCTGAGCAGCGACCGGGCCGCCGTGCTCGCCGCGGACCTCGCCGATCTGTCCTCCGCCGCCGATCCGTCCGCCGCCGTGACGTCCTCGACGAGCCCGGCGGCGATCAAAGTTGCGCCGGGGGAGGTGATCGGCCCGACGACCGCCTGGGTCGACACGGACACCCTGACCCGGCGCGACAGCACCTTCGGACTCGTCCACGACGCCGATTCGTACCTCCTCGGGCCCACCGGCACCGCGGTCGGCAAGACGGGGGAGCCCCACCAGTGGGCCGAGGCCGACGTCGCCGGCCACCAGACGGTCGCGGGTTACGTCGGCGGCATGTCCGTCACCGCGTCCTCCTACGGCTACGACCTGCTCGCCGCGCCGGACCTCGCGCCACCGGCGGCCGTCGACGGCTTCGCCGCGACCGCGTGGACGGCACAGCGCACGAAGGGCACGACGTCGGCCGGGCAGTGTGGATCCAGCTCGATGTCGGCCGGCGGATGACCGTGCCCTACCTCGACGTGCGGCTGCTGTCCGAGGGCTCGTGGCGGCCGGCCGTCGAGGCGCTGCGGGTGTCTAGCGAGGCGGGCTCGGTGGTCACCGAGGTGCGTCCGGTGGAGGACATCCAGCGCCTCGCCGTCCCGGCGGGGCCGAGCCGCTGGTACCGCATCACGTTCGCGCGGGTCGGCCAGGAGACCGACGACACCCTCGGCGCCGGTATTCGGGAGATCACCATCCCCGGGGTCACCTTCCGCCACTACGCGCAGCTCCCCACCGACGTGGCCCGGCGCTTCGCCGCGCCGGACGGGGGGCTGGTCGCCTTCTCGATGGCCCGGGCGCGGGTCGACCCGGCGCAGCCGTTCGGCGGCTCGGAGGAGCTAGCGCTGTCCCGGCGCTTCGAGGTGCCCCGGGACATGACGTTCACGATGAGCGGCTCGGCGAGCTTCATCCCCCCGCCGCGGGGGACACCCCCAGCGGGTGACACTCCGTTGCTGGTCGACTGCGACTGGGGTCCAACCCTAGTCGTTGACGGCACCCGTTACCCCCTGCAGATCTCCGGCCGGGAGAGCGACGTCACCTCGGTGCGGCCGGTGCGGGTGTCGCTGTGCACCGACGGCGGCACGCTGCGGCTCTCGGCGGGGCCGCACCTGCTCGGCGTTGACCAGGGACCAACCTCCATCCTCGTCGACGCGATCGCGCTGGTCGGATCGGGCGCCCAGGTGAGAGCGGCCACGCCGCGGGCGACGACGGTGCACGAGTGGACGGCGGAGCACCGGACGGTCCAGATCGGCGCCGGTGGCCGCGCCTTCCTCGCCGTCCGGGAGAACGCCAACTCCTCGTGGACCGCGAAGCTGAACGGCGCGGCGTTGACCCCGTTGCGCCTCGACGGCTGGCAGCAGGGCTGGATCGTCCCGGCCGGCGCCGGCGGCACGATCGTCATCGACAACGCGCCCGGTGCGGAATACCGCCGCAACCTGGTGGTGGGGCTGTTGCTGGTCGTGGTGCTGGTCGTGCTCGCGGTGCTGCCCGCCCGGTTCCGGCTACGGCCACGATCCGACGAGAACGGCTATCCGGCGCTGCTGAGGTCGCGCCGGTCGCGCCGCCCGGGCCGGCTGGGCCGCCCGGGCCGGCTGGGCCGGCTGGCGGTGTCCCCGCCGGTAGCCGGTGTGGGGTGGACGGTGCTCGCCATGCTGGCGGTGGCGCTGGTGGCGGGCCCGGTGGCGCTGGTCGTACCGGTGTTCGTCCTGGTCGGTCGGCGCTGGCCCGCGGTGCCGGGCCTCTCCGCCGCGGTCGCCATGATCGGCGCGGGAATCGGGGTGGCGGCGCAGCCGGGCAGCCAGCCCGGATCCGGGCAGGGGGCGTTCGGGCCGCTGGTCCAGGTGTTCGGCTCCTTAGCCTTGGCGGCGGTGCTGGCCGCGCTGGCCGGGCGGGCCTGGGACCGTCCCGCCGGCGCCGGCGCCGACTTCGGCGCCCGAGCCGGGTCCGATGTCGGGCATAGGACTCGCAATCCCTATACCGACAGCAAGGGACTCGGTTAGCGTTTTCGTGGCGCCGATCGTTCGGACGTCGTCCACCGTCTGTTTCTGAGGGAGACATCCGGTCATGATCACAGCCAGGCGTGCCGTGCGTGGAGTCCGCGTGGATGCTCTACGGCCGATCGGGGCCTCGCGCCCGATCTGGGCCGATGCGGCGGGCGGGGACGGCGGCGCCGGCGGCACGCCGTCGGTCCTGGGCGACGGGGAGTTGGTGGAGCTGCTCGCCCGGGCGATCCACGACCGCTATCTGGAGCATGAGCTCGGTAAACGGCACGCGGCCGGATCGAGGCCCGGGCTGCGGCCCTGGGCGGAGCTCTCCGAGACGCTGCGGGAAGCCAACCGTGATCAGGCGGCTCATTACGAGACGGTGCTGCGTAACCGTGGCTGGGTGTTCACGCCGGCCGAGCACGACGTCGATCCGGCTGTCGATCCTTTTTCGCTGTCCGCCGCCGAAGTCGAGGAGCTCGCCCGGGCCGAGCACGACCGGTGGTGGCAGCACAAGGAGCGGCAGGGTTACTCCTATGGTCCGGTGCGCGAGGATCTCGGTCCGGACAAGCGTCACCCGTCGATGGTGGACTGGGAGGAGCTGACCGAAGAGGACCGTGATCGGGACCGCGACGCGATCCGGAACATGCCGGCTGTCCTGGCCCGGGCCGATCTGCGCATCACCCGGCGACCCGCCGCCGAGGCGGCTACCCGGTGAGCGGCTGACGGCCGCGACACTCGTCGGCACATTGCCGCTGTCCGCCGGTGACCCCGAAGACCTCTGCGGCCCCTTGACAGCACCCCGACATCAGTGCCGCACCGGCCACCCCCGGCCGCGACACCAGGCTGCCCACCACCAGAATCATCGACTTCGCCGCGCTGCCCGCCCGGGCGGAGACCACCATGGCCGAGCGTATCCGCGACCGGGCAGTGGTGTCCACGAGCATCACGCGGTCTGATTCGCGCGAACAGATGGACCCTCCAGCGCCGAACAGATCGCAGGACCTCATGCCATTTCCGCAGCTCAGCCCGGCGATGACGCTACGAAGGAAACATGCGGCCAGCAGGGAATGACGCACACCACCACGCCAAGTGATCATCATGGTTGGTGCCCTGCCTGGTTGAACGGGTCTCACGTGGCTCCACCTTGCAACGGAGTGATCATTGGCCTCGGAACGCACCTCGCAGGCGAAAGCGCCGGCCGGCGCGCCGAGTAATCAGACACTTCCTCCGAGCCCGGCGAACAAGAGATGGCTGGCGCGGCACAGGTTCGGCCGTTGGCCCCGGCCCGACAGTGGCGGACCCATTACTCTGGCGATGATCTGCACGCTCCCGAAATGGCGGACCGACGGCGGTCCGGCGAGCAGGCCCGGAGAGGACGCACCGTGAGTAGGCCGAGCCAGCGGGCGGAGCAGGACGAGCTGCGAGCGCGGATGCGCGCGGTCGGCATGTCCCACGACGAGATCGCGATCGAGTTCGCCCGCCGTTACAAGTACCGCCCCCGCGCCGCTCACCGGGTCGCCCATGGCTGGACCCAGCAGCAAGCGGTTGATCACATCAACGCTCACGCCGCCCGCATCGGCCTCGACCCCGACGGCGCCGCCACGCGCACCGTGCCCTGGCTCAGCGAACTGGAGAACTGGCCGGTTCCACTCCGGCGCCGGCCTACGCCCCAGCTTTTGGCCTTGCTCGCCGAGGTCTACGGCACCAGCATCCACAACCTTCTCGATCTTGAAGACCGCGAGACCATGATGCCAGCGGATCTGATGGTTATCAGCCAGCTCCACAAAGGGCTGCCACCCATCACGCACCATGGCTCTGAGGACAGGACGGTGTGGGAAGCGGTTCTCGGTGCTGTCTCCTCGCTGAGGACTACCGGGATCGCAGTCGAGAGCATCAGACTCGCGAACCATCCCTATCCTGTGTCTGAGTCGGATGTGTTCAATCAACCGCTGGCCATTGGCACCGCCGGTCCGGTGAAGCATTGGGTCGATCTACTGAGTCTGATCGCGGGGAGAGTCAACGACAGTGGGGCCGGCCCGGTGTGGAGCCTGGTCCAGGGTCAGCTTGAAGTGCTCGATGCGTTCCGCCGGGCGTCAACGGTCGAGGGCCATCGGTTGCTCGCGGTCCAGGCTCGGTGGTCGGAGTTTCTTTCCTGGCTTGCCGACAGCCTCGGACGTCCGGGTGCTGCGCGGAAGTGGGCCGAGTTGGCGTTTAGCCAGGCGACCGAGGCTGGCGACCGTCGCACCGCGAGCTATGTCCTGATGCGACGGGCTCAGCAGGCGGCTGATCAGGGACGTGGCGGGGAAGCTATCGCGCTGGGAGAAGGTGCGGCGGCCCTCGATTCCAGCAGTGCGTGTACCGCCGCGCTGTGTCTCGTCCGGCAGGCGCACGGGCATGCCCTCAACCGCGACACCGCAGCCTCCCGTGCTGCGGTCCGTCAGGCGGTTCGGCTGCTGGCTGGTGCTGAGCGCGACCCGGACCCGTTGGATGGGCACTGCACGGACCTCTACGTGGCGGCATACGAAGGTCACTGCCGGCGGCTGGTCGGCGACCTGGACGGGGCGACAAGGCTACTGGACGAGGTGCTGGCGGCCTGGCCGGCCGGGCTGCGTCAGGATGAGGTGATGTGGCGGGCATGGTTGGCGGACGCGCATACCGCTGCCGGGCGCTTGGCCGAGGCGGGAGCTGAGGGCCTGCGTGCGTTGGAACTCGCCCAGGCCACCGGATCGGCGCGCGCTGACTTGGTACTCGGCAGCATGGCGGGAGCGCTCGCGGGAGCCGATCGGGTGGTCGAGGTCGGCCAGTTCCTCGCCGCTCGCCAGGTCGTTAACGCTGCGACGAGGAGACAGCCATCCCTATGATCACCACGGCGACCAGCGCCGAGGCGGAGCGAGTCGACGCGCGGGCGGCCGTGTTGCCGGTGGGCAGTTTCGAGCAACACGGCGCTCACCTCCCCCTCACGACAGACACGTTGATCGCCCAGACGATCGCCGAAGCTGCGGCCGATGCGTACGGCCTGTTCCTGCTTCCGCCGATCACGTTCTCGTGCTCCCATGAGCACGCCTCGTACCCGGGAACGGTGAGCATCTCGTCGGTGACTCTGACCTCGGTCATCCGCGACGTCGCCAGCTCTCTGGGTCGTTCCGGCGTCGCCGCGGTGGTGCTCGTCAACGGTCATGGGGGCAACTACGTCCTGAACAACATCGTTCAGGAGGCCAACATCGGCGGGCCGAGCATGACGCTGTTCCCTGGACGGTCAGATTGGGCGGCGGCCCGCGCCGCTGCCGAGTTGGAGACCGACGCCCACGACGACATGCACGCCGGCGAGCTGGAGACCTCCATCCTTCTGCACGTGCACCCCGACCTCGTCCGGCCCGGCTGGGAGACTGCCGACGAGGGAGGCGGCCCCCGACCGCACCTCCTCGTCCACGGCATGACGGCGTACACGCAGACAGGCGTGATCGGCCGTCCCTCGCTCGCTACCGCGGAGAAGGGCAAACGGCTCCTGGACAGCCTGACCAGCCTGATGAGCGCCCACCTCGACGCGCTCGGCCTGACTGGTCGCTGACCATGCCCTACTCCCGGCTTCATCGGCCACCGGAGAACCGGGCTGCGGGGTGAAGCGGCTACACACTGAAACGAAGGTCCGCTGCGCTCAGGCCGCGCCTGGCACCCGAACGACCGGGCATGTATCCCGGCGTGTCTGGCCGAACACACCAACATGGCGGAGGTCATCTTCCCAAGTCAGCGACCGGACAAGGCGCGAAGAGAAAACTTCGCCACCGGGGGAATGACCTTGCGCCGTGGGCGAGGCATTGTTACCTCTCGTTACCGCCGAAGGCCGGCATGGTAACTCCCGGCCCTGCGCCGTCCCGAAGCGAATGCACGTTGTGAGCGTGGTGCTCAGGGATGGTCGGCAGGTACACCGGGGAACGGCACTGAGAGGAGACGTGGATGTCCATCGTGCAGGAAGTCGGCCCATCGGGTCCGGCGCCGGCCGACTGGTTCGACCTGCCGATCACCGTCGTCGATGACAGCACGTGCGTGGCGAGCGACGACTGCGACACCTCGGACGGCTGCTCGTCGACCTGTCCGTCGGCGTGCGCCAGTTCGCGTAAACGCGGGTCGTCGCCGTGCCGCCCCGACGTCGTCGGGGCGGCACGGGACGCGGATTTGACGAAGGCTGGGGAAGGGACGATGCCGATGGGCGGGGCGCTGTACCGGCCGGCCGGTCCTGCGTTGCTGCGCGCAGCAACGAACGCGCCGGGCAGCGTGGCGTGTTGGCCGGTGTTGGAGGACCCGGCAGCGTGCAGAGAGTGGTTGGCGCAGGTCTGGCCGGCGGCCCGGGAGCCAGTCGCGCTCGCCAGCAGCGCATTGGCTGCCCGGGTCGAGCAGATCGTGGCCGGGCAGCCGGTCACAGACCGACGGCTGCGCGCCGCCGCGGCAACGGTGGTGCGATACCTGCTGCGCGCGGAGGGGCGGGCGACGCCGTTCGCGCTGTTCGCAGGTGTCGCACCGGCCATGTTTGGCCAGGTGGGGACGGTGCGCTTCGGGGATCGCCACAGGTCGGCGGCTCGGGTGGACGCCGCGTGGCTGGGCGAGGTCATCGACCGTCTGGAAACGGGCCCACTGCTGGAGCGGGTGACCGTCGTGTTCAGCGGTCTCGTCGTCGAGCGGGCGGGGCGGTTGATCGTGCCTCACACGGACGGCCAGGCGGAGATCCCTCTTACTCCGCCGGTTCGGCTCGTGCGGGATGCCGCCCGCGATCCGGTGCGCTTCGCTGAGCTGGCCGACAGGCTGAACGAGGCGTTCATCGCCGCGGACCCTGAGCGCATCGAGAGATTGCTGCGTCAGCTCGTCGCCGAACACTTTCTGGTCACCGACCTGCGGGCGCCGATGACGGAGACCGATCCGCTCGGCCATCTGATCACGGTCCTTCGGACGGCAGGTGCGTGCGACCTGGTCGAGGTCGCGCCGCTGGTGGAGGAACTGACCACGATCCACACCCGGCTCGGTGAACTCAACGTGGCGCCGGCCCTGGCGGCGCAAGTGGCGCCACGCACGTCGCTGCTCGCGGCGATGGACCGGATCATGCCCCAGGAGCGCTCGCCCTTGGCACTCGACCTCGTGCTCGACTGCGACTTTCAGCTGCCCGGGTCTGTCGCGTCAGATCTGGCTGTGGCGGCTGGTGTCCTGACGCGGCTGGGCCGAGAACCATTGGGACCTGCGGCATGGGCGGACTAGCACCGCCGGTTCGTCGAACGCTACGGCGTCGGCAGCGTCGTTCCACTGCTTGACGTGCTCGACGACGCATCGGGGCTTGGCTATCCGGCGGGCTATCCGGGCTCGGTGCTGCCGGCGTCCGCGCCGACGGTGAGCGATCGGGATCGGCGGCTGCTTGCCCTGGCATGGGAGGCGCTCGCGGGCGGCGGTCCTGTTGAGCTGACCGATGCGCTGATTGAGCACGTCACCGCCGGTGATCTGTTCGACCCGCGTTTCCTCCAGCCCCATGGAGAGATCGCGGCGAAGATCTACTCCAGGAGCGTTAAGGCGTTGAACGCCGGGGACTACCAGCTGGCAGTGACTCCCGCCCGTGCGACCGGAACCCTGACCGCGAGGTTCCAGTCCTCGACTGGTGACGCGGCAATGGCCCGCGCCTACAGATCGGTTCCGGTGCTGCACGAAGGCGCCACTGCGGTACAGCTGTCCTGCCCGTTCAAGTTCGTCCGCGGCCAGAACGTCGCACGGCTGCCCCAGTTCCTGCCCGAGGTACTGGCCCTCGGCGAGCCACCGTCGGACGGGCCGCGCGGGTTGGTGCCTGGAGATCTGGCGCTGACCGCGACCGGGCGGGGCCTGCTTCTGATCGAGGCCGCCACCGGCCGCATCATCGATCCGCAGATCTTTCACGCGCTGACGCTCGACCGGCAGATGCCGCCGCTGGCACGGTTCCTGGCGCACCTGCCGCGCGCGTTCGCCGCCCCGTTGACCGTGTTCGAGTTCGGACCGGCCGCGGGCGCGCTGCCGCACCTTCCCGAGGTCCGCTACGGCCGGATCATCCTGGCACCCGAACGCTGGCGCCTCCACCCCGCCGATCTGCCCGGACTCCACGCGCCGAGCGCCGACTGGAGCGGTGAGCTGGGCCGGTGGCGGCACCGGCATCGGTGCCCAGATCTTCTGGAGCTGGCCGACGGCGACATGACGCTACGGCTGGACCTCACGGTCCCGGCCCATAGCACGATCCTGCGCGAGCAGCTGGCGGACACAGGCGTGGCGACGCTGAACCGAGCCGTACCCGGCGAGGGCCTTGACTGGATCGGGCATGCCCACGAGATCGTCGCCCCCGTGTTCCGCGCTGGGCCACCCGCACCGAACAAGCTCGCCCCGGCGCTAGTCAGCAGGGCCAACGCCGACGGCCACCGCCCCGGCGCCCCGAACGCCCGATGGCTCTCCGCCCGCGTCCACACGCACCCCGCTGCCATGGACCACCTGATCGCCAGCCATCTGCCGGGCCTGCGTACCCAGCTCGACGGCGCGCAGCTGTGGATGGTCCGTTACCGCAACACCGAGCTGACCGACCATCTGCGCATCCGCGTCGCCACCGGCGAGGCGAACCACGCTGCTCGCGCGGCCATCCTCGGCGCGTGGGCCGCCGAGGATGGCCGCGATCGGCGTCGCCGGCCAGGTGGCCTTTGACACCTACTTCCCGGAAGCCGGCCGTTACGGCGCCGACGCGGCTCTTGAGGCCGCCGAAGCCGTGTTCTGCGCCGACACCACCGCCGCGATCACCGCGCTGCGTCAACCACCGGCCGGGCTGCATCCCGACACCGTCACGGCGTTGTCGATGCTCGACATCGCCGACGCGTTCCTCGGCGGCATGCGCCCCGCCGCCGACTACCTGACCACACGCGTCCTCGCCAAGCCGCAGACCATCGATCATCGCGTCGTCGGCGAAACCACCCGGCTGGGCCGTCACAGCGTCCCCAGGGATCTGCCGCACCTGCCTGGCGACCTCGCCAACGCCTGGGCAGCCCGCGCCAAGGCCCTGACCACCTACCGCGCGGCGTTACCCAGCCAGATGAACCCCGCGACGGTCGCCGGCTCCCTACTGCACCTGTCCTACAACCGCCTCCGTGGCATCAACCGCGACCACGAGGCCGCCTGCCTTCGACTGGCACGCAGCGTCGCTCTCGCCTGGCACACCACCCAGCAGGCGGCACCCTCATGAGCACGGCTCCTCTCCACCAGGATGGAGATCGCTGGCGCCGCCGCGACGTATGGCGGTCAGCCCGGCTCATGTCCGGTAGGAACGCGGCAGGCCGTCCCGAGACGGCGACCTCGGGCCGGGAACACCCCGCTGTCTACGCTCCTGCCTCCGAACACCATCCCTTGTGACCGCAGCAGTCGACCTGATCCCACTCCGACAAGGACACGCCCATGACGACCGCGACACCCGACACCGCCGCCGAACTCCACGCCGACATGGTCAAGAAGATCACCAGCAGTCGGCCCAGCCTCGACAGCCCTGTCGTCGAGGCGCTGCACGCGGTGCCCCGGCACCTGTTCCTGCCGGACGCCACGCTCGACGAGGCGTACAACCCCTACAAGGCGGTCATCACCAAGACGGCGCCCGACGGCACGCACCTGTCCTGCGCCTCGGTCGCGACCCTCGTCGCCGGGATGCTGGACGAGCTGCACGTCCGCCCCGGCGAGCGGATCTTCGAGGTCGGTGCCGGCACGGGCTACAATGCCGCGCTGCTCGCCGAACTCACCGGCCCCGACGGGCTGGTCGTCACCGCCGACATCGACGAGGATGTCACCGGACAGGCATCGATCGCCCTGGCTGCGGCGGGCTACAGCGGCGTGCGGGTCCTGACCCGCGACGGCGCGCTCGGCGACGACACCACCGCACCCTTCGACAAGATTGAAGTCACCGTCGGTGCGTGTGACATCCCCGATGCCTGGTTCACCCAACTCGTCCCCGGCGGACGGGTAGTCCTGCCGCTGCGCTGGCGGGGCCAGACCCGCGGCGTCGCCTTCGTCAAGGGCGACGACAGTGTACTCCGCTCGGAGTCGGTGTTCCTCTGCGGCTTCGTCCCCATGATCGGCCAAGGCATCGAACGCGTCGCCACGCTCCATACCGACCCCCTCGTCCAGATCCACTACGACATCGACCAGGACATCGATCCGGCCCAGCTGACCGGCATCCTGAACACCCCGCGGACCAGCGCCTGGTCCAGAATCACCGTTGGCCCGCAGGACCCCATCGACGGGATCTGGCTACGCGCCACCGCGACCGATCCCGCCGTCTGCCGCATCAACGCCAGCGCCGGCGCGGTCAGCGCCGACCTTTGCACGCCCTTCATCCCGAACCTGAGCCCCACGCTGATCGCCGGCTCCTCACTGGCCTACCTCATCAAGCGCCGGTCGGACGGCCCCGACCCGGTCTACGAACTCGGCGCCCACGGACACGGACCCGACGGCCACGCCCTCGCCGAGCGGCTGTGCGGACACATCCACACCTGGAACACCGACCGCAAAGCCCGCCCGTCCCTGACCGCCATGCCTCTGACCGCTCAGGCCAGCATTCCCAACCACGCGATCGTCAAGAAAGACTGCGCGATCATCGTCACCTACTGAACCACCTGCCCGCGTCGGCGAGACGGCACCTGCCAGCGGCGTCTCTTGGACACCACTGGCTTGCTGTCCCTCGCCGAACCGACCGGATCGTCCGGAGGTGCCTCATGCTCCTGAGCAGCGACCTGCGAACGCGTGCCTCCTCCGTCGCGGCCCGTCTCGCCGACGCGCTGACCGCACCACCCCCACCCCATGCCGGTAACGATCAGGCGTCGACCAGAGAGCCCTGGCGCGGCCAGTCGCTGGCCGCCGGCGCCGCGGGCGTCGCCGTGCTCCACGGCCTACGCGCCCGCGATGGCGTCGGTAGCTGGGCCACCGTCGACGCCTGGCTCAAAGCCGCCACATGCGAGAAGCTGAGCGTCGGGGCGCGAGCCGGCCTGTGGTTCGGCGCCCCGGCCCTCGCGTTCACGCTCGCCACGGCAGCTCCACCCGGCCGCTACCGATCCGCCCGCCAGCACCTGGACAGCGCCGTCACGGCGATGACCGACCTGCGCCTCGCCGCAGCCAACCGGCGTATCGATGCCGGCCAGCGACCGGAACGCGCCGAATACGATCTCGTCCGCGGCTTGACGGGACTCGGCGCTCACCTCCTCACCTCCCGCCCAGACGCAGATCAGCTTCGCCGGGTCCTGGCGTACCTCGTCCGCCTCGCCGAACCCCTGCCTGCCATTGGCACAGGTGGCCTGACACTGCCGGGCTGGTGGAGCGGCGACCTTCCCGTCGGAGCGCCGGCTGACGCGTTCGCGGACGGTCACGCCGACCTCGGGATGGCCCACGGCGTCGCAGGTCCTCTCGCGCTACTCGCTCTCGCCCACCGCCAGGCCATCGTCGTGCCCGGCCACCTCGACGCCCTGCACCAAATCTGCGACTGGCTCGACGCCTGGCGCCAGGAGAGCTCAACCGGCCCCTGGTGGCCCGAGAAGATCACCCTCCGCGAGCTGAGCGCCGGCCGCCCCGCCCAAACCGGCCCAGGCCGCGTTTCCTGGTGCTACGGCGCCCCCGGCCTTGCCCGCGCCCAGCAACTCGCCGCCCTCGCGCTGGCCGACACATCGCGCCAGAAACGCGCCGAGTCCACGCTCGCCGCCTGCCTCGACGACCCCGTCCAACTCGCCAGACTCGTCGACCCGGCACTCTGCCACGACTGGGCCGGCTTGATCGCCACCGTCCACCACGCCGCCGCCGACGCCCGCTACCACCCACTCGGCAGCCACCTCCCAGCCCTAACCGATCAACTCCTCGACAGCCTCGACCCGGCAGAGCCCGCCAGCAGCCGATCACCCGGCCTCATCGAGAGCGCCGCCGGGATCGCTGCCGTCCTGCATGGCCTCGCCACCGACAGCACAGCTACCTGGGAAACCGTGCTTCTCCTCGGCCGAACTTAGAGCCTGTTTTGG